>DATHZY010000313.1:0-4035 GCA_035458325.1 Saprospiraceae bacterium
AAATTGATGGAATCTATACAGATGATACTGAGATCATTGCTATAACCTATAGAAATTCAAGCACCTTCTATTTTGATGTGGCTTATTCAACAGATTTCGGAGCAAATTGGACTATTGAAGCTAATATTGCAAGAGGTAGGGGAGCACCTAGTTTATGTAATTTAGAGTAGAATAATCTAATATTTTTGTCGTGATAAAAGGGCCTTTTGTAGGGGTTTAAAGTATTGAACCCCTACAAAAAGTCCTTTTTTTGATTCCCAGCAATTACAATAACCGCGGTAGTTGGCGGCGATACTTTGGCTTCGCTCAGCACAAGGAACGCCATCCAACGGCATGTCATAGAAATGATTTCACTTCTCACTTTTCACTTCTCACTTCTCACTGCTATTTTGAACCGTCGCTGTATTATTTTGTTATTCCCGTCATGCGAATCATACCCATTTCACAACAAGCTTCCGGGGCATTTAACAACGGAAAGATTATTGAAAACAAGCCCATCGGGTTCCCCCAGGACGGGGGATTTGTACGTCCGTATTCCTCGCTTTTTTATTGGGCACGTGCTGAAGGCTTGCTCGATAGCACTATTGGTCTGCACCCGCATCAGGGATTTGAGATCATGTCATTTGTACTGGAAGGCAACATCCGTCACTTTGATACCAAGATGAATGATTGGAAACCCCTGGAGGCCGGAGATGTCCAGATCATCAGGGCCGGTAAGGGAATCTCTCATGCCGAGCATATCGAAAAAGGAGGTGTCATCTTCCAGATCTGGGTGGATCCGGATCTGTCCAAAACGCTTCAACAGGAAGCCTCGTACGATGATTACAAAGGAGATGCCTTTGAAGTGACTGAAACCAATGGAACTTCGGTAACCCACTATGCCGGAGAAAAGGGACGTATGCACCTGGATACACCGGGTGTGGACATACGTCGTATCCGAATGACGGACAAACTGTTTACCTGGGCGGGAGATAAAAATGTAATCCGCTCACTCTATGTCATTGGTGGCTCCGGAATGCTGAATGGTAAAACCATCGAACAGGATGACTATATCATCATCGATGATGGAGCTGACATATCGATAACCGCCCATCGTGATGGATTAGACGTCTTTGCGTTTACGGTGCCTTCCACCACTGGATATCCTACCTATGCCCACCGATTGATGCATTAATACCTTCAATCCGATATCTTTGAGGATCAACATGCACAAATGAACCTCAAACCTGATACACTGGAATCGAATGGCTATATGCTGCTCGATAAGCTCGAACACATGGAATTGGTGCCCTTTGTCCGGACCTACATCAATAAAAGGACACGGTTTTCTAATCTGTATATGCTGAGCAACCTGATCATCTTTGGCAGCGTCGGGTATTTGTTAGTCAGCCATTTTAAAACAGGAACCTTTACGATCAGTGAAGGACTGGTGAATCTCAGCTATGGATTTGCCATTGCATTCCTCTTGCTACCGGTACACGAGTTTATCCATGTCCTGGCTTATAGGTCCCAAGGCGCAGAACAAACTTCCTATGATGCCAACCTGAAGAAATTTTACTTTTTAGCGGTAGCGGATCAGTTTGTAGCAAATAAAAGGGAATTCCAGATTGTCGCACTCGCTCCCTTTGTGGTGATAACTTCCCTTGGGCTGCTTCTTTTATTCTTTACCACTCCGTTATGGTCCATGACCGTGCTGGGTGCGCTGCTGACCCATACGGCTTTTTGTTCAGGCGACTTCGGATTGTTGAGTTATTTTGATTTCCACAAGGACAAAGAGGTAGTCACCTATGATGACAAGGAAAGCAGGGTGTCCTACTTTTATGGTATAAAAAAGTAGTGCACGCTTTGTCTGGAATACATAAGAAAGTGGTCGGGATTCCTCATTTCACAGTAATGGTTATATTCACCTGTATTTCAAAAAATGAAAAAGATATGACCGGCAAGTCTTTTTGGGTGGTTTTCCTGTTTTTCCTGATGGCTCCTGGTATGATGGCGCAGGATGTTATCCGTCTTGGGATTACCAAGACAGATGTTTCGCAGTTTGCCTTAAAAACCAGTCTCTGGGAAAGTCTCTTGATGGTGGATCTGACGCAGCCTAATGCATTAACTACGATCTCTGATAAATTGGTTAGTGCATACACGAACGATCCCGGTTTCAAGGTGGTCGATTACAGGTCGTATGATCTTGTAGCGGATGAACGTGAGCGCCAGAAGGGGGAAGAGTTTATCGATGGGTATATCGTAGCGCAAGGCAAGAGTGAAGGGGTCAATTTTATCTTGTCTCCAATCTTTGTTGCGTCCGACAATGAAATCACCGTCCGTGTGATAAATGTAATTGACGGCACCATGGTATGTAGTGCGGCAACACCCATCATTAAAGGCAAAACCGGAGTAGAGTATACCCGATATTATTCTGCCTTGCTGATTCAGCAACTCAACAGCCGGTGCTTTAATGTACAATATCCTGTCGTACGGATGTTAAAGGAAAAGCCAGGTGACGCCAAAGATATACTGGTAGCGTTCGGCCATGCCCATCAGGCTAAAGAAAAGCAAATGCTTGGACTCTTTATCAACCAGGTGGAAATCGTCAATGGTGCCGAAGTGGAGCGACAGCTTCAGATCGGAGAAGGGATGATTGAAGTCGTAGAGGATGATAATTTTTCAATTGTAAATGTAAAGAAGGGCGGAGATAAGATTTACCAGGCATTGACTGATGGGGCTTCCGTCTTTGTTCGTGTATCGAAAATCGAAAAATAGGTAATGCTTGAAGAATGCGCATCTTTAGAAAAAATAAATATGTATGATATCAAATAAGTTTTTGCAGGTGCTGGGCTTACTCAGCGGATTCCTTTTCCTGTGTGCATCGTGCAGTACACCAAAGGAGTATACCTACTTCCGGACCGGAGAAGTACGATGCGTGGAAAATGACAGCCGACTGGTGACCGTGTCCAGCTTACATCACGGCAGTTCCGCAACCCAGGCACAGATGTTTGCTGAGCGAAACGCTCTTGAAAACCTGCTCTTCAAGGGGATTGCAGGTTGTTATGACGTGCCGATCGTGGCGGATGAACAGGCCTCCATGCAAACACATAAGGCCTTTTATGATTGGCTGATCACCGGACGGGAATATGAGCGATATATTACCGATCGTACGGCCAATCCAACTTCATCCTCCGGTGGGCTCGTGACGATGAATATGACCATTACATTTGATGTCCAGGCATTGCGAAAAGAAATGGAAAGACAAGGTGTGATTAAAAAATTTGGCATATGAACCTCATAAAACTAAGTTGTATTTCACTTATCCTCCTAAGTGCATGGTCAGGGTATGCGTCAGGGCTTGATTCGGTGCCGACGCAGCCAACGCTCATGCCGATACCCTTTACGCCGCAAGGTAAATCCACCCGGGTGGCCTTTGAAGAAAACGAGTTGATGCGTATATCCATCACTAAGGTCAAGGAAGCGTTTGACAATCGGGGTGTCAATACGATTGACTTCCGTGCGAAGCTCAAGCAGATCAACAATAATGAATTGCAGGAAAGCGATCAGAAAGCCGATATCAAGGATGACCTGATCCGGATGTCAGGTGCGGATATCTACATCGAAGTGGAAGCCAATCCAAATTATTCGGATGAAGGAAACAGCGTGACGATCATCATGTCAGCCTATGATGCTTTTTCCGGTGAATCGCTGGCCAATAAAGTGTCCACGAGTCCTAAGTTTTATACAACCTCCTTTGAAAAGCTGGTGGAGAAAGCGGTGGATGATAAGATCGAGGATTTCCTCAATACACTCAATACTAAGTTCCAGGATATCCGGGAAAATGGCCGAACTATCGTCCTGACCATCGGTGTGGGCAATGACCAGGCCTTTGATATGGATACCGAAATCAATAGTGAGGGTGTTTTACTCTCAGATGCTATCGAGGATTTCGTAGCTGAAAATGCTTTTAAAGGCAAGTATCATCTCCAGGGGATCAGCACCAATAAGATCATCTTTGATCTGGTCAAGGTGCCCATCTTTGGTGACGATGCC
>DATHZY010000314.1:0-7749 GCA_035458325.1 Saprospiraceae bacterium
ACCACTGAAGAGAGCATCCGCTTGATTGATATTCTTTTCAAAGGAGGGGTTGTGATGATTCCATTGATCATCCTTTCGCTCATCTCTATTGCTTTTATCATCAGCAAATACCTGTTTATCCGGGAGCGGTCCAAGATCGACCACAACCTGGTCAACAGTGTACTTGACAAGGTTTCGCTGGGACAGTTTGATTCCGCAAACTTATTGTGTGACCAGGCAAACAGCTCTCTTGGCAATGTGGTCAAGGCCGGTGTTTCACAGATAGGTAAGCCGATCGAATACATTGAAAAAGCGCTCACGGTTCAATCCAACATTGAGATGAGTGAGATGGAAAGCAAGATGGGCTACATCAGCATGGTGTCAGGTATTGCTCCCCGTCTGGGATTTATCGGTACCATCCTCGGAGTTATCATGATCTTCTACAACATTTCACAGACAGCTGATATTTCCATTGGTACGATCTCTGCGGGTCTGTACCAGAAGATGATTTCCTCCGCGACAGGATTGGTGGTGGGTGTGGTGGCCTTTATGGGTTACAATTACCTGCTGACCAAGATTGACAATTTCTCACTGCATCTTCAGAAAGAAGTTCTTGAATTTATCAAGGGGCTGCAAAAACCGGTAAGATAATATGATGGAGATCCGAAAAAGGAGGCCCTTCCATGATGAAGACGCGATGTCGGCTATGAACGACATCATGTTCTTCCTGTTGTTGTTCTTTTTGATCATCGCTACGATGTCCAATGCCAACATCATCAAGATCCTCCTGCCGAAATCAGACACTACCAGCCAGATGGCCAAGCAGCCATTGACGCTCACTGTTACCGAAGAGCTGAAATACTATGTCAACTCCAACGAAGTACCTGCGGGTATGCTCGAAGGCGCACTGGCAGATGCGGTCAAGAGAAATGAAGACCCGACCGTCGTGCTCCGGATTGCAAAATCACTGACGGTCCAGGACCTCGTGGACGTCATGTCCATTGCCGCCAAGTTGAATCTCAAGATGGTCTTGTCGACAGAGAAATAAAGAGTAAATAAAAATAGAAATGTAGAATCAACGCATGTGTTGATTCTACATTTCTATTTTTATTTATTTAACGCAAATCCCTTAATACACTGAGTACCGGATTGAGCACTGATCCTCCCAGCATGCGCGAGCGTTCGTCAGACCAACCGTATAGCCGGTCCGGCATGTCTGCATTGTCTTTGAAAGGCATTTCAATCGTAAATGCCAGACAACCGAAGCGATGTGCCAGTGCATTACTGCAAAGAGTCATATTGGCCTCACCAAAGTGATCAAGCGGATATTTGTGCGTATCCTGGAAATCAGGCCATGTATCCATCCAATGATCGATAAATCTACGCTCCATCGTAGCCAGGTATTCATCATAGCTTGGAATCCCTTCTGAAGCAGCAATAAAATTGTACGGCAGTTCTTCATCACCATGGATATCCAGGATCAGGTTCATGCCCGTCTCATCCATTTTATTGCGTACATAATACACTTCAGGACTGTATTTTTTAGATGGCCTCTGCCACTCGCGGTTGAGGTTAGCCCCGGATGCGCTGGAGCGCAGATTACCTGCTATGGATCCGTCAATATTCATATTGGGGACGACATAAAAAACAGCTTCCTTCAGGAGGGTCTTCGATACCGGATCATCTTCATCGAGCAGGCGACTGAGCATGCCTTCAATAAACCATTCTGCCATACTCTCGCCCGGATGCTGACGTGCGATGACCCAGATGATTTTTTTATTCTTCCCGGGCTTTCCTACCCTGAGCATTTCGATATCGCGACCTTCAAATGTTTTTCCGACTACCTCCATCGACACATTGTCAAACAATTGTGTTTCATGGATCAGGTCCAGATGACGCTCATATGAGTACGGTGCGAAATAGGCGAAATAAACCGAATTGTGTTCGGGCTCGAAATCGATAGTGAGGATGCCATTGCGGAAGGTGGTGGGTACCCTGAACCACTCCTCGCGGTCATAGGAGGCACAGGCCTGGTAATTCTTCCAACCACCGGGGTAAGAAGACTTACCCGCATTGATGATGGATATTTTACATCGGCGGTCCACTGCACCAGTCAGCCGGAAATGAAACCATTGAAAGAAATCTGAATTGGTGTCCTTCCGGATCTTGAGCCGGATGGCATTCTTTTTAGGGTCAATACTGACGACTTCAATATTGCCGCTGTCAAAATTGGAAGTGATTTTCATAAGGAAGGATTACAGGATCATCAATACGTATGCAAGATAAGGCTTTGGCTGGTGTGTGATAAAAAACCAGGATCATCACGGGGAATGTCATTTGTCATTTTCTGTTATCTTGTTACCTGAAAAATCACTCCTTATGAAAAAACTAATGTTCATTTTTACTTTAGCACTGGCTTCCTACCATGTAGCCAATGCGCAATCGGCACAGTCCGTTTATTTTGAACTGGGCGGCCCGGGTCTTGCTTCCTTCAATTATGATACCCGCTTTACCGGCAGAGAAGACGGGATCGGGGGACGCATCGGGATTGGCGGTTACAGCATAGACGGAGAAGGGGTGGTCTTTCTGCCGATCGGCATCAACTACCTCCTGGGCAAGGACAGCAGGCATTACTTTGAGATCGGGGGTGGTGCTACACCTATTTTTGGGGACAATGGCGGAGACGGGACCTTTTCTGAATTATTCGGCCACCTTGTTTTTGGTTACAGGCTACAGCCCATCAATGGCGGCTTTACCTTCAGGGTCTTTCTATGCCCGATTTTCGGAGGAGGTGATTTTGTGCCCTATTATGCAGGTATCTCATTTGGATATAAGTTCTGATCAGACACCAGATAAAATAGAAAAGGATGGCACGCGCCATCCTTTTCTATTTACAAGAAGTAGTCCCGACAGGGATCGAACCTGTATCTTAGGTTCCGGAAACCTACATACTATCCATTGTACTACGGGACCAGGGAGTGCAAAAGTAAGATACTTCTTTAAACCGCCGAAGGACCACCGGGGGATCCCTTTCACGCGATCATTTGGACGGATGGATTTGTCGCTGGAATGCCCAATGGGCCAGAAATATTGTCAGGTAGCTTACCTTTTCTACAATGTAACCTGTCTATTGGAGAAAGTACGGTTGCTAACCAATACCATTTTATAACTTTAATGAAGCGCGGGCAATACTTTCCGTCTCTATCATGCAAAACTGACCGCTATGGCCAACCCCAATCTTGCTCTTAACAGATGGCTGATGATGCTTGGATGCATCGTCTGGCACCTGTCTCTATATGGCACCAGCTTAACTCCGCCTCCACCGGCCAATGACAATTGTGCCAATGCCATAGGTATCCCTATCAGCGGTGCCGGGTATGACTATGGAACCTTCACCTCTGAGACTTCAGACTTGTCCATGGCCACTGCACAGGCAGGCGAGTACTTTGCCGAATCCGGCCACACACGCTCCGTTTGGTATGAGTTCTCTGTCCCTACCCACCGAAGCCTCAGTGTTGACATGGGTGGAAGCAACCTGGAAAATGTAGCGGTTACCGTCTATGAACCAACTACCTGTCTCCCCAGTTCCAACTTCCTTACCGGAACACTACTCGCCAACGGCGGTGGTGATATCACCAATTCATGTTCCCAGGTTGGCATCTATCGTGTCCAGGTGACCGGGCCGGCCAACAGCTTAGCTTCTGTCTTTATTATCCTGACCCTGGCATGCCCCAGTTCAAGCACTTCTCTTTATGATTGTCCGACGGATGCTTTTGTCTTCAATGCGGGAAATCCGCTCACCCAATTCCAGGTATCAACCGGCGATCATGATATAGAATGCCAGAGCCTGGATGAGCAGACTGAGAATAGCTGCCTCCCGCTTGCCAACAGAGCCGACTACCTGCAAAGCTCCTGGTATGTCTTTACAACAGGCAGTTCAGTTGATCTCCTGATTTTTTATTTTGGAATAGGTTCCAATACAGAAAGAGCGGGTTACCGGCTTTTGGAGGGTAATGTTCGGAATACAGCTCCGGGAACGCTACCGCTGATTGATTGCGGAATGGCGACACCCGACAACCATACCCGCCATATTGAGTTTCCCTGTTTACTCAAGCCAAATACTACCTATAGCCTCTCGCTTATCTTCCATAAGAACTTTAACCGGGTGATCAATTTGAGTGCTCAGCAACGTGGTGTATCTGCCACGGGATGGCCTATGCCCGTGTTGCCTCCGGCAATTGCATCGAATCAACTCGGAACATTACCGGAGAGCGTGGCCGGCACGACCACTGTCTGGACGGACCGGTACGATTGTTCTTCTTATATCATTGACAATGTGTGTCCGCCCGCTAATCCAGCTTCCGGCATTGTGACTATAGGTACAGGCCTTGATGCGAGGAGATTTGACCTGGCCACCTGGGCAACCTTTACCATCACCGAAGATGCCCACGTCGAATTTGAAATCAATTCCGGTATTTTCTGGGGTGATTTTCATACAAGGATTTTTAGTTCAACGCTTGGCAACACGTGTCCCTCACCCAGTCCCGCAACGGATTTACTGTTTGAATTTTCAGGACGAAATTTTGAATATAAATGTATGCCGGCTGGCGATTACTCCATCCAGGTGTTATCCAGTTCCGTTGATCCGAATACGCAGATGGGAGGATTTGATGAGGCATGGACATATGGCTGTCTGGGCACACAGTTTACTATGGATTTTACTGTTTTTGCGCTTCCTTCCATTGGTTTGTTCAGGCTGGATGCTCCCGGTAATTTCAATGCCATCAATAATATGGCTCCGCTGCAGGAAAATATCCTGAATCCTTCCCTGCCCGCGGTCTTCATTTGTGACAACACGGTCATTCCTGATAATGTAACCTGTCCCAATGTGGAGAAGGCAATCTATCGGGAGGTAGTCATAGGCGATGCCAATGCGGATGGTTTGGATGATTCAGGACTGCTATCCATCACCCGCCTACGCACCGATACCACGCAGCAGGGCCAGATCGTCTATTCCTTTACGCAAGGGGATGCCAACCAACTGGCTACTACTGCGGGCACGCATGCAGCCGGAGAGGAAATACCCGGATTGATTGATTATCCCGGATTTTGCATTGACCAGGATGACAATACGCTTTTCCCGGACGGGATTGATAGATTCTGTGTTTGTGTCACACCGGGCACCTATACACTCGCCAGCCTTGGGAATGAAGATCATGTAGGCATGGGCGATAACCCTGGATTTGTATTCAATGTGCATAAAACCATTCACGACAGCAGGCCCAACGCTGAATTGATCAATGTCGGCGTCAATCTTCCGGCATCTTATACGAGCGGAGATGACGTCTTTTCCTGTGATGATAATCTCGGCAATATGCCTCCATGTGGAAGGCGCAAGAAATTAGTCTTTCGCGAGTTTTACTTACCCGTACCGGCCTTGGTTACTGTTTCAGAGACAGGAAACCAAACCAGTGTCATCAGCTTGTTTAGCGGACAAGCCTCTCATCCTGATTCTATCCTCACTTTATTGGGAGGATGTCAACCGGGATTTGTGCAACTTTATGATCCATGTAATCCGTTACCTGCCGGATGGTATACTGTCGTCTCCTATGGTGAAGGACCAAACTATACAGACAATAGGGTATGGAATACGAATCCGGCCAGTCTAACCGAATATCAAGGCGATCCGAGAGATGTAGGTAAGATCACCAGAATCGTATTGACGCTTGAACCACCCATCATCCCAAACTATAACCGTCCGGATATCGCTTACCAGGCAGGAACGACTGACTGGACTACACCACCAGTATCAACACCAAACCTTACTACCTGGAATATTTATCAATTTCCACGCGATACTTTTTGCCAGCCGGACACACCATTCATTGCGGATAGTCTTTTGCCATGTGCCCCCGGATACAATCGTATCTCCTTCTATGTTTTTGAAATCACCAAGCCTTCGTTTGTCCAGATCCGAAACATAGACCCAACGTACTACACAGAAGTCTTCCCGTTTGATGTCAATGCACAACCGGAACTCCTGTTAACCGTTCCCCCCGTATATCAATGCCATAGTGCCGGTGTTTATTACCGGCAGATTTGCGATCTACCGCCAGGGAAATATACAATCGCCATTTTTGCAAACGACACACATGAAGGTGCGTCGATAGGACCTGCTATCTATGTGGACGAAGCAGAACAATCCAGGTTTGACCATGTGTGGAATGCGTACGACTTTGATCAGATACCACGCACGAATGTTTTTGTAAATGGAAAACCGGGTGATGTTAACCCGATTCCTAACCAGGCGCCCAGCCGGGACAAATTCTATTGCACTACCGGGGCCACCGCAAGAGATCCTATAGAAACGCGTTGCGCTGTACAATTAAATCCTTTGATCTATGCACAGCCGCCAGGCGTGCCCAAACCACAATTCTTAACCGGACAACCACCGGCTCCTGTCTCACAACCCTGGCGAAACCTTTGGTATACGTTTGAGCTTTCAGGCTCCGGCATATGCACTATTCAAACGCAGGTGTTAAGTGGCGTCAACAGACAGCCTTTGATAGCGGTGTACGAAAGCGAGGCAGACGCCGGCATTTCATGGACTAGCCTGCAAGCACATCTTGCCACTCAACAGGATTCTATATTGCCCGGATTGAAACTCATCAGAGAGAACGTAGATATTTTTTGTGATGCGGATCTTCCGCAAATGGTCTTTACCAAGAGCGGATGCCTTCGGGATAGTGTCCGCTACTATATCGTAGTCAGCTTTGATGCAGACGATTCGCCCAATCCCCCGGCCTATCCCAACCAGGCTATTTCGGTATCCATCAAATATGACCCAAGACCCACATACATTGCGCTCTATGATGAACGCACCTCAGCTAATGTGATCAATGGATTTGTAGAGACCGTGCCACCATACACCGATCAACCGCTGGCTACAGGCAATACGTTTTTTAGTACGGATTTTTCGCTGCTCTGTTATACACGCAACTTCACGGATCCTTCACCTGCATTACCTTGTCTTGAGACCGGTAAATCAGCCTGGTTTAAGTTTGAAGTAGAAGATGAAGGACAATTTTATACCGCGTTGGAAAAAACAGGTGGATCCACAGGTTGGCATACAGATGCCAGGGATATTTCTGTCTGGCGCGAAAATGCACCCGGATTTCCTCTGCTGGAGGATCTGGATCTCACCGCACAGTTCGTCGCTGCAGATAACCATTCATGGTTGAGAAGTTGTATTGAGCCGGGTACTTATTATTTAGTGGTTCGTCATTGCGGGCTTTCGATTGATACCATTCAATCTTACCGCGTAGTCATGAAGCTGACGGAAACACCAGGAGATTTTTGCAAGAATGCTATACCAATGACGGTGCCGGATTTTACGCCGGTATCCGCTACGGTGATACCGGATTGCCATACCATCGGCACTGATTATGGAGAGACGACGGCGGTGGGGATGGGCTGCCTGTATGAGCCGATCCCACAAAAGACCTCCTGGTTTCGTGTAGCAGTGAATGCAGCCCCCGAGATGGACATCACCTTTGAGCTAACCGAAAATCTTGCGCTCGTTGACATGGACCAACTGTCGTATCGCGTTTTCTCCGGATCATGTGGCGCACTCACACCGATATCCTGTAGCTCCATAGGTAGTAATATCATCACTCAACGATGCCTCTCGCCCGGAGATTATTATGTTCAGGTAGCACTACCTGACAGAATCGGTAATGAATCAGTCACCGGCACAATCGTATTGACGAT
>DATHZY010000315.1:0-3154 GCA_035458325.1 Saprospiraceae bacterium
TGACAACAATACAAGCCCCACCAGTTTTATATATAGCAGCTTTTATGAACCCAAAGTAGTGAATGGGATTTCTCCATTAGCACCTGATGCTTTTGGACATTATCGTTTCGAATACCTCGGATTTATCCAGGATGGAGGTCATGTGATCAATAAGATCAAAGTGACACCGAGGGCCAAGGGTGATTCTGTATTTGAAGGATTTATTTACATCGTGGACAATGTATGGAGTATACACAGTCTTGATCTGGCGACTTATGTGTGGGGGATACGATTTAATATACAACAACAGTTTGATCCGATCCTGCCGGATGTATGGCTCCCCGTTCATGAGATATACGATGTAGATGGTAGTGTTTTTGGCTTTGCTTTTGAGTACAGGTATTTTGCCAAGCTCAATGATTATAAAATCAAATTGAATCCTGATCTTGAAGTACCCGTCACGGTATTGGATGTGAAGGTGGAGACGGAAGATGCAAAGGCATCGGATGCAAAAATGAAAAATCGTTCGTTCGATGAAGGCTTGCTGAGTCTTGAAAGTGGTGAGGAACTGAGTGCAAAACAATTGCGCAAGATGATGCGAGAGTATGAGCAACAGGAGATCGAAGCATTGCCGGATGTAGATACCGTTGATATCACGAATGTGTCAACCCAGGTCATTGATAGCAGTGCTTACAAACGTGATTCCGCATATTGGCAGACGATGCGGCCATTGCCCCTGACAGAATATGAGGTGAAAGGGTACCAGCGCCTGGATAGTATCGCCGCCATCCCGGCTCCTCCTGAAGATGAAACGGAAGAAAGTCAGGACTCCGTAACCGTGATGATGGGAGAAGATGGATTTTCAGCAAGCGTGAAAAGAAGGACTGATTTCAAATTATCACACCTGATTACCGGTGGCAGATACAGCCTTAATGATAAGACCTACCTGCAATTGAAAGCCATTCTGCAATCTATCAACTTCAACACCGTGGATGGATTCCATCTCGGGTATGAATTGGAGTTTGGTAATAGTGGAAAGAAACCGCTGAACTGGGAAGCCGGTGCATTAGGCAGATATGCTTTCTCCAGGGAAGCCATAAATTATGAGGGCAGATTCAAACTCTTCGGTACAGGCTGGAGTGTGCAGTTGCAGGGCGGAAATCAAACCCGGCAGTATGGCTATGACCATCCGATCTACGCGTGGGCCAACTCGTTGTACACCTTGTTTGTCAACCGCAACTACATGAAGATCTATGAGCAGCAATTTGGCAGGATCACGTACAAACAAAATATTTCAAAAGCGGTTGGTTTTGATGTTACAGGAGAATATGCAGATCGCAAAAGATTAGTCAATACGACAGACCTTGTCTTTTTTGATGACAAGAGTTTGTTGTACACAGACAATGATCCGATGCACCTCGCAGGTAACGACGATGTGTTTAATGACCACAAAGCTATTATCACCGAAGGATCTGTTTGGGTGAAACCTTTCTGGAAGTATAAAATAGAAAGAGGAGCCAAGCGCAAGGATTA
Organism: Saprospiraceae bacterium; assembly: GCA_035458325.1. Lineage (GTDB taxonomy): Bacteria > Bacteroidota > Bacteroidia > Chitinophagales > Saprospiraceae > Opimibacter. The sequence goes on from DATHZY010000315.1 coordinate 1,513, forward strand.
CAGTGACTCCCCTATGCTTACACTGATGTATAGAAAGGGATGGGGAGAAGATTATGATCCATTCGATCTGGCAACAGCGCAATTTGACGCTAAAGTGTCGATTGGCGCAGGTAGTCAGCTCAGCATGCGGATAGCAGGCGGTATGTTTTTAGGGGATGACAAGCCAAAGTATTTCCACGATTTCGCCCATTTCCCCGGTAGCCGTATGATAGGCTCACCTGCTAATCCTGTGAATGCATTCAGGATGCTGGACTATTATCTTTATAGTACGGATGATAAGTATGCGTATGGACTTTTCAATTACCAGTTCAGGCGCTTTGCGCTGACACAGTTTGATTATTTCAGGCGCCAGGGTATCCGTGAAAATGTGATTTTCAATACGCTCGTCAGTCCGCAATCAAATGAATATGCTGAGATCGGCTATGGAATAAACTATATCCTTCGATTCTTACGTATTGAGTTCGTCACCTCATGGCAGGATTACACCTATCAGGATTTTGCTATCCGGATAGGTGTGGCTACGGATTTTGATTCAATATTTGGAGGTCTCTAATCACGAGACAACACCGTTGAATCATGTGGGGATCTCGCTGCGTATTAAACTATTTTAGATTCGCGGATGGCTTTCTGTGATGCTTCAGTAATGACGAGACGTCCGCTGATACCTGCCCGTTCATCCAGGAGCTGATCCCAGTGCTGGGTATCATGCCACAGTGCTTGCTTCAGCGCAAGGAGTGCAGATGAACTGGTGGCTGCAAGACGTTGTGATAATTCATCAACATAGGCATCCAGTTGTTCGATGCTGTCAAAGACTTCGTGGTACAATCCTTTTTCCTTAGCCCATACAGCGGTCTGCCATTCTGTAGCATTGAGGGCTAACTGACTAAAAGCGCTCAGGCCTATCTTTCGTTCGACAGCAGGACCAATGACAAACGGACCTATGCCGAGGGCGAGCTCACTCAGTTTGATAGTACCAAAATTAGTCGCCATACAATAGTCAGCAGCGGCTGCAATACCTACTCCTCCACCAATAGCCTTTCCATGCACACGGCAGATGATGATCTTAGGACACTTACGCATCGCATTGATGACATGCGCAAAGCCCAGGAAGAATTTTTTACCGTCTTCTGAATTAGTGATCGTGATCAGTTCATCAAAACTTGCCCCTGCGCAAAAGGTACGCTCTCCGCCTGAGCTCAAAACGATGACATGGACATCGGGATTCTCACCTGCCTTTTTGATATGGGCAGCAAGGTCGGCCAGGAGATACCCCGGCATGGAATTGTGTACCGGATGTGAAAAGGTGATGACGGCAATATGCTTATCAATCGAGAGGGTGATGGATCCTTCCATAAGTTGGTTATTCAATAAAGTGGTTATTCAATGCTAAGATGAGTGCGCAAATATATCAAAGGAATGAAAGTAATGCTTAAATTCAGGACAATTATAAACCGGCTCATATGAAAAAAGACAGATGGAGGAAGGTGTTGATAATCACAAGGTTATATGGAATTTATTTCTTCGTTTGGTTTGGAGCCAGTACCCTGATGGATTTTTTATTCTTCGAAGAGGTCATCGACAATGAGGTCATCAGGGAAAATCTTTGGGTAACCCCATTCATGGCCTTATTATTCATGATCAT
>DATHZY010000316.1:0-14173 GCA_035458325.1 Saprospiraceae bacterium
GATCAGAATTCTTGAAGAAGGAAAAATCCCTTTTACAAAGGTGGGCCGTCATCGCAGGATAAAAGTTGAGGATGTGATGCAATACAAGAAACAAATGAAAGCCAACCAAAAGGCACGTTTGATTGAAATCATGAAAGGTGACGAAGCATCAGGGCTCTATGATTCATAGTGTTCAATTCTTATGTGACTTTTAACGCAAGTTAAAACTTGCTCACGCACATACTTCGACCTGCTATACTCAACCTCCTGCTACAGCTCAGCAACCGCTAAAGTGAACTTAAGCTTAACATTTGGCTTTAAAAAAAGACAGACTATGCCTGTTTTTTTATCTACTATCTAACTGATTACTAAATACTGATCACTGATCACTGAATACTGATTACTGATTACTGAATCACAACAGTTCGCGCATATCTTCCTTTCGATGTTCTCAACTCTAGGATGTATACACCACTGGAAAAATCGAAAACAGGAATAAGCATTTCGTTGGTTGTATAGTTCCCACTCCAATGCAGTTTCCCGAAAGCATTCGTGAGCCGGAGATATATCTGACTTGCATTTTCATGGTCCAACGAAACATGGAGTATATCACTCGCCGGATTCGGATAAACCTTAAAATCGAAATCATCCACGACCGGAAGCGCAGTAACCAGTGAATCCATAATGGTGAGAATGGCTTGTGTCATACTCATATAACCACATTCGTCGGTTGCCGTAAAGGTGATGGTATGCAAGCCTACGGGGCCGCAGGTATCTGCTAAAGGGATGAAATCATTTGTCCAGGTAATACTGCTGCAGAGATCACTTGCACTTGCTCCACCTTGTCGATTCAGCCAGTTTTGAATAATGGTGGGTTGATCTATTGATCCACATATGATCGTTGTATCCTGCGCTTCGATGTCAATGACCGGGGAGGTATTATCCTCGATCGTTAGTGCTCCCTCAGTAGTCGAACTGTTTCCACACGCATCCATGACTGTAAAGAGCACACTCGCAAAACCGGTGGGACCACAGCCATCACTCAGCGAGGTATAATTGTTGATCCAGGTCAAATCACCACACTCATCTGTTGCATGAGCCCCGGCATGACCATCTAACCAATGCTGAATATTCCCCTCTAGCTCAGCTCCGATACATTCCAGGAGTGTGTTTCGGGCTTCCATTTGGATTATCGGCGCGGTATGGTCCTCGATCGCTATGGTAGCTTCAGTAGTGATATGATTGCCACACTCGTCTGCTGCCGTAAAGATCACCATTGCACTTCCGGTCAAACCACAGCCATCACTCAGGCCGGTATAATTATTTGTCCAGCTCACTTCACTGCCCACATCCGATGCCTGGGCACCGCCATGATTATCTAACCATTGTTGAATTTCAATTTCATGATTGGCTGCCCCACAAGTGATCGTTTTTAATTGAGCTGCTGCATGCATCGTTGGTGAAGTATGATCAACAATCATAAATGTGGCCGCAGTCGTGTTACTGTTTCCACATTGATCTGTTGCAGTGAAGATGACCGTTGCGCTTCCTGTCAAACCACAATCATCGCTCAGTGCCGCAAAGTTATTTGTCCACAGCACCTGGCCACACCCATCCGCCGCTTGTGCACCGCCATGACTGTTGAGCCACGCATTGAGCTCCGGCAAATTGCCCTGTGCGCTTGTTTCAACCACCATATCAATGGCGGGTAGGCTTATGGTTGGAGGAGAGGAATCCACGATCGTCAGTGTCGCATTAGTGGTTATCTCACCACATTCATCTGTCGCTGTAAAGGTCACTTCTGCACTTCCCGTTGCACCGCATTCATTGCTGATACCGGGGTAGTCATGTGACCAGACCAGTTCACTGCAGTAGTTAGTGGCGGCGGCCCCACCATGATTGTTTAGCCAGGCCGTGATAGCAGCCTGTTGATTAGCAATGCTGCATTCAATGGTCGTGTCCATGGCAGGCGCATCCAGTGTTGGTGGACTTGTATTGGGTGCGATCGTAAAATCCATGCTGTTGTCCAGGTAATTTTGCTCTTCATTGTCCTGGAACACCTGGATCCTGGCTTGCGTCGTCAGGCTATCGGGAATGACCCATTCATAACTGAGTTGACTCGTAGGGATATCCATCTGCAGGGTATCCCAGGTCTCTCCACCATCGACTGAAAAGAACAGATCCCAGTTGAGCGTGTTGTGTGGTGCAACAATATGCCATTGTATCAGAATCGTCTCGCCGACGATAAACGTCTCCCCGCCCTGGGGATAATCTAATGCCACATGCGCCCTGCTTTCATATGCATGGGCTAGTAGAAAAAGAAACAAGGCGATTCTCAAAGTACTCATCTTCATCCGATAAATTACATCAAAAGTAACTGAAGTGACCTGAATCGCATACATCACCAAAGATTGGTCCGGGTGCTTATGCCTTAAAAGTCATAATCGAATAGTCCAGGTTCTGGCGGAGCCGAACTATACGTTCCCTTTATTTGAAATCCATTCGCTGAATCCTGACAGCATTCAGGATAGCCAGCAGGGCCACACCCACATCCGCAAACACCGCTCCCCACATCGTCGCCAGGCCTACCGCACCCATGGCCATCACGATGATTTTAATCGCAAACGCAAGGATGATATTCTGTATCACGATCCGCCTGGTAGCGCGACCGATCCTGATAGCCGTGACGATTTTGGATGTATGTTCTGTCTGTATAACAACATCAGCTGTCTCAATCGCCGCATCACTCCCCATGGCACCCATCGCTATCCCAACATCACTCAATGCCAGCACCGGTGCATCATTGATACCATCACCCACAAAGGCAATGACTCTCTTCTTGTCCATTTTCAACGACTCCAGCTTCGCCACCTTGTGCTCAGGCAATAAATCACCGTAGGCCACATCAATCCCCAGCTCTCCTGCCACCTTCTGCGTGATGGCCATCTTATCACCACTGAGCATGATGACTTCCTTGATGCCGAGGCGATGCAATTCCTGAATGGTCTGGCGGGCATCTTCCTTGATGATATCCGCGATCAGGACATAGCCAGCAAACTTTTTATTGATCACCACTAAAACAATGGTCTCTGCGATATTATCAATCGCCGGATCGTAAGAAATATTATACTTCTTCAGCAGCTTTGCATTTCCTGCCAATATTTCCTTTCTATTTACAATGCCGGTCAGGCCATAGCCTGGAATTTCCTGTATGTACTCCGCCTGATAAGAAGACGTTTCGTTTCTTGCATATTCCACAATAGCCTTTGCGATCGGATGGTTTGACTTTCTCTCAAGCGCTGCGAGCATCCTGATAAATTCAATCTGATCCGTTTCATTGGTGACGATTTCCCTGACCTTAAAAACACCTTCTGTCAACGTTCCGGTCTTATCCATCACGATGGTATTCACTTTCGTGATCAGGTCGAGGTAGTTGGAACCCTTGAAGAGTATACCGTTCCTGCTCGCTGCTCCTATGCCTCCGAAATAACCGAGGGGAATGGAAATAACTAAGGCGCATGGACAACTGATCACAAGGAAAATCAACGCCCTGTACAACCAATCACTGAAAACATATGGGCTCACGACAAAAAACGGAATGATGACCAGTGCGACTGCCAGATAAAAAACGATCGGCGTGTACACCTTGGCCAGCCTTCGGATGAGCAGTTCAGTTTTTGCCTTACGGGCGGTGGCATGCTGAACCATATGAAGGATTTTGGAAAGCGCACTATCCTCAAATCGCCTGGTAACTTTGAGTTCGACCACCCTTTCAATATTTAGCATTCCGGCTAACACTTGTTCACCCTGACGAATAGTAGCCGGCACACTCTCGCCGGTCAGCGCAGCTGTATTAAAACTACTAGCCTCGCTAAGCATTTCACCATCTAATGGAACCTTCTCACCTGCCTTGATCTGGATCGTTTCTCCTACTTCTACGGTCTGGGGCTTGACGATGTGATACGTGTTGTTTCGATACACATGTGCAGCGGATGGCCGCATATCGAGCAATGCCTTGATATTGCTTTTGGCACTCCTGACCGCGGCTCCCTGGAAGAGTTCACCGATCGCATAGAACAGCATGACCGCTACTCCCTCAGGATACTGGCCGATCCCAAAGGCCCCAAGTGTGGCCAGAGTCATGAGCGTGAATTCTGTAAAAAAATCACCTCCCTGTACTGCTCTCCATCCTTCCCTGATCACCGGCCATGCAACTGGTATGTATGCAAGGAGGTACCAAACGACCCTTACCACACCTGAAAAGAAGGGCAACATCAACCAGAAATCAGCTGCTAATCCCACGAGGAGCATGGACATGCTGATGATCGACGGCAGATACACTTTCAACTTGCTCCCTGCTCCATGATGTTGCTCATGAGATTGCATTGACCAGTTTTTCGCTTTTCCTTTTAAAATAACCCTTGATTGCTTTTTCTCCAAAGGTATAAAAGACGACAGGAGTCACCATGATATCCAGCAATGTACTGCTGATCAACCCACCCAGGATCACGGTTGCTACCGGGAAGAGTATTTCCTTTCCAGGTGCCTGGGGATCAAGTGTCAATGGTATCAGCGCCAGTGCTGCTACCAATGCGGTCATCAATACAGGCACCAGGCGTTCGAGTGAACCACGGATGATCATTTCCTTGCCAAACTTCTCTCCTTCATGCTCCATCAAATGGATATAGTGGGATATCATCATGATGCCATTACGGGATGCAATACCTGTCAGTGTGATAAATCCAACAAGCGTCGCTACGGAAAAAACACCACCGGTGATGATCACCGCTATCACACTGCCGATGAGCGCCAATGGAATATTGAGCATGATCTGCACAACGATCTGGTGTGATTTAAAGTGTGAAAACAATACAAGGAATATCCCGGCAAATGAAAATAAACTCAATATCAGGATCAGCCTTGAAGCGGATTGCTGGCTTTCAAACTGGCCACCATATTGTATGTAGTATCCTTGCGGCAAGATCACTTGTTGGCCAACTTGCTTTTGAATTTCACTGACGGCTGTCCCGAGATCCTTGCCTTCCACATTACAACTGATGGTGATTTTTCGCTGCGTATTTTCGTGAGTGATGGTGTTGATGCTGGTGGTGTTTTCAATTTGTGCGATTTGCTGCAACGGAATCAGTGTTCCATCCGGCGCATCGATCAGTGTATTTCGAATCGCCTCGATATTCGTGCGTTCTTCGTCTGTTGTGCGTAGCAGGATATCAAAGGATTTATCTCCATCCAGGATCTGGCCGGTCACTTTTCCATTATAAAATACTTCAAGGTCCCGTGCCACCTTGCCTGCCTGCAATCCATATCGTTGCAAGGCTTCCCGGTCCACCTTGATCAATAACTGAGGCACCATCACCTGGCGTTCTACCTGAACATCCACGACACCCGGGACACGTTTAATGACATCAGCGATTTCATTTGCATGCGATCGGAGATCCGTCAGGTCATTACCGAAGAGTTTGATCGCCACCTGGGCCCGCACACCGGATAGCAGGTGATCGAGTCTGTGGGAGATAGGCTGACCGACATTCACAGACACACCCTTTAGGATGTCTAGCTTCTGTCGGATATCCGCGACCACTTCATCTCTGGGCCGGCCTGCTTCGTGTTTTAGCTCCACATCAATTTCTGAATTCGATACGGGTTCCACATGCTCATCTAACTCGGCACGTCCTGTTCGTCTGCTGACATAATTCACCTCCGGCACTTGTAGCATGAGTTCTTCTGCCATGGTCCCGATCTTGTTGCTTTCTTCAAGCGATGTACCTGGTGGTGTAGAGAGATTGATAGTAAATGAACCTTCATTGAAGGGTGGGAGGAATGATGTTCCAAAGAATGGTAATACGCCAATGGAAATGATGATCATCAATACGGCTGCCCCTATTATAGTGCGCGGACGTTCAAGCCCCCAATGGAGAAGTCTCTTATCTTTTTGTTTGAGCCAACTGACCAGAGGACTTTCTTCGTGTCCTCCTGATCCGGAAAAGACTGTTCGGAGAAATGACTTTTTAACCACGGTCGTTTGTTCATCTGCATGGTTACTTGCAGCAGCCGGCGTGGGGTTTGTGCCTAAAAGGTAGCTACACAACACGGGTGTCACCGTCAGGGATACGACGAGTGAAGCCAGGATAGACGTGATGTATGCAATCCCCAGTGGCGCAAATATCCTTCCCTCAATGCCCTGCATATAAAACAGAGGGATAAAGACCAGCACAACTATGATCGTCGCGTACACGATTGAATTTCTCACCTCACTGCTTGCATTGTAGATGACCTGCAGGACGGGCTTAGGATTTGTTGATGTCCTGTTTTCCCGGATGCGTCGGAATACATTTTCAACATCCACGATCGCATCATCTACCAATTCGCCAATCGCAATAGCCAAACCACCAAGCGTAAGTGTATTGATACTATAGCCAAAGAGCTTAAAGACAATGGCTGTAATAACCAGTGATAAGGGAATCGCTGTCAACGTAATCAGCGTCGTACGATAATTTAAAAGGAACAGGAAAAGGACAATGACCACCAGGATGAAACCATCCCGCAGGGCATGCTCCACATTAGTCAGGGCCGCCTGGATAAAGTGCTTCTGCTGGAATATATTGGTATTCAATTTGACATCCGGTGGCAGGGAAGGTTGCAATTCCCTTATCGCCTTCTCGACTTCATCAGTGAGGGTGACGGTGTTAAAGGAAGGTTGCTTTTCAACAGTGAGGATCACGGCCGGCTTTGCATTGATACTCGCGTCACCACGCTTGACCGCTGCTCCAAAACGAACATCTGCCACCTGGGATAATAATACCGGTAATCCATCCCTATTTGAAATCACCGTATTCTTTAAATCATCCAGCGAATAAGCCCTACCCACATTCCGGATCAACACTTCCGAACCATATTGGTCAAAAAAGCCTCCGGAACTGTTTTGATTGGTCAGCTCCATAGCCTTGTCAACTTCATCAATGCTCAGGTTAAACTGTTTCAGTTTGGTTGAAGAGATGAGCACCTGGTATTGAAGCCGCTCACCGCCCATCGGAATGACCTGTGAGACTCCCTTGATACTCATGAGCCTGCGTCGGATGGTAAAATCGGCAAGGGTGCGCAGATCAGCGGCGGAGGTGCTATCTGCAGAAATCCCAACCAGCATGATCTGTCCCATGACACTACTGATCGGCCCCATGACCGGCACGATGTTATCTGGCAGCTTGACGGTCTGCAGTTTTTCTGCCACGATCTGTCGAGCCCTGTAGATATCCGAATCCCATCCAAACTCAACAAACACCATCCCGATACCAATCGTGGAGCTACTCCTCACAATCTCTACACCGGGTGCGCCATTGAGTACGGATTCAACAGGAAGCGTTATCTGGGTTTCAATTTCTTCCGGAGCCATGCCATTGGCTTCGAGAAAAATGGTCACCCGCGGACGATTTAAATCCGGCAGCACATCCACCGGCAGGTTGACGATGGCAAACACACCATACACCATCAGCAAGGCAGCGAGGGCAACCACCAGCAGGCGGTTTTGCAACGAGAATTTTATTAAATTATCCAGCATGGTTCATTTGTCAATCGATCCGATTTACTTCTCTCTATATCTTGTCAGGTGATGATTATTTGCAACATTTCTTTGCAAACAGAAAAGACCCTATTGCCTTCAACATCACCATCAACATATGGGGTACTTTCATCATCACTTCCTTCATGGTCAATTAATGATTATGTGTTGCTGGTTCTGTTGCTTCACCCGCCTTCCCTGGTTCTCCCTGCTCAACCTTGATGGTAAAATCAACAGTGTGTAATTGATCATCAGCGATAAACTGCAGCCAGGCCCTGTACATGCCCGCTTCAGGAAAGGTGGCATGAAAATGAAGGATACCATTTTCAACCTCCGGATGCAGGTGGACATAGGTCTTACTGCTGGTCTGGATACCTACCATATGTCCCTTTGCACCGAGATAGGATTGTAATCCACTGACATCAAATGTTTTTCCTCCTTTCGAAAATTGACCATCAAAATGGATTTCCTGGTTGGAGAGGAACCGACCGCCATCAGGTTTCAACGTTACCGTATATGCACCGGACGTTGCAGCCATTCTGGTTTCTTTAAAATTTGCAGGTGCCTTTGCCTTTCCTTCTACCTGGATTTCTGTTTTTTCCAGTTGGTGTGTGCTACCGGTAGGCTTGTAATCGGCGTACAACAAATACTTGCCTCCACCGGGAAAGGTTTCTTTGACGAGATAGCTACCATCCGCCTGGTATTCCGGGTGTATGTGGTCAAACCAACTCAGGTCTTCACTCACCGCGATCAGATGTATTTTCTTTTCGTGCTCTACATCAAGCGGTACAGGAAGGCTCATATTGTCCTTGTTTCTTGGCGTCAGGGATAGATCGACAGATACGCCTGCCTTGATCATTTCGGATGAGGGCTTGATCTCCATCATGTAATTACCCGCCACAGGGACATGATCCATGTGTTCAAGGGGCATGCCGCATTTACTGCATTTCTCCCCCTCGTGACCCTGTATATCAGGGTGCATCGGACAGGCAAAGGTGTGCACATGATCATCGCCACCTTGGTCTCCGGCTGTGGCACTGGTTTCTTCAGTCGTGTTGTCCTGTTTTGCATTTTTACATGCTATGGTACCCGCTGCCAGGAATATCGCGGGTAGAATGAGGAGTTTAAAAATTGGTTTCATGATTTCAGGTTATAAACGATAAGTGAATACTTGATTATTGATTGAGATAGATCATCTTGAGTTGGTAACTGCCATTGATGACAGCCCTTTGTCCTTCTTCTATCCCTTTCAGGATTGAAGTGTGTGTACCGTTGTTGTGTCCGAGCTGAACATAGCTTACGGTATATTTTTCAGCCGCTTCCTTGATAAAGACAACCGGCTTACCGTTTATTTCTGTAAAGGCACTATTCGGAAGAGTGATCTGATGGGAGGCTGTGGATGCGAACACACGGATGTTGACAAACTCACCAATCTTAAAATCACCATCCGGATTATCCACCTGGAATAATACTTTCTGTGATTGGTTGGTGGAATTGATTTCCTGTGCGGGGGCCAGTAATTTGATCTGGCTCGACTTGTGATTGTCATTTGCACACTCCACCGTATAATAGGCATCAGGACGTATAGATTCTGCATCCTTGTCAAATACCTGTGCTTCCACATACAGGGTAGACAGATTGGTAATCGTAAAGAGCGTTTGACCTGTAGTCACTGTGGTACCAATCGCCACATTAAAGTTTCCAACGTATCCTGAAATCGGTGCCGTGAGGTTCATGGTTCTTCCGGATTTGCTTTTAAACAGCGCCAGGTTGGTTTCCGCCTTCTGTAGTCGGGAAGTTGCTTCATCAATGTCCTTTTGAGCGGCAATATCACGTATGGAGTTTAGCCTGTCCATTTCCTTTTTGGCAGCATCGTATTCTGCCGTCAGGTTATTTCGCTCAGAGGCCATACTTACTTGTGTCCCTGCGTCAATGGATTGTTCCACCACTGCAACGACCTGCCCTGCCTTTACCGGTTTGCCTACTTGCGCATGGACGGAAACGATAGTTCCATTCTGAGGAGAGGTAACCATAGCCTGCCCATTGCTGCTCGGGATGATGGTTCCGAAGAGACGGTTGCTTTCTGTAAAACTTCCCTTGGCCACCTTGAGGGTATACACATCAAAAAGGAATTGCGTCTCCTTCGGGATGTCAACGGTGTTGGAGAAGACATTGCCTGCAGCATCTGCTCCGTGATCATCATCACCATGCGCTATAGTAGTCTGGAAAGGAATAGAGCAACATATGCATACCAGGATGATGGATAGTGTTGCTTTGCCATGTGAGGTGTTCCTTCTACGGAAAAGGAATCCAAGTCCCAACCCAACCAATAATCCAATAGCGAGGAGATACCAATTGTTCTTGCTGATCAAAGAAAGGGCAGATGGTTCATGCACATGTGGCAATTCTTCCCCTACATTGATATGCTGGATCAGCAGTAAGTCAGGGCCCAGTGATCCATTAATGTTGACTGCCAGGGAATAGGTTAGTTTTTCAGGAAAGGTAGTTTCAATCTCATATGTACCGTTACCATTTTGATGTATGGTAAAGGTAAGGTCAAGGTCTTCCTGCGAAGTGAGCTTTATATCCGCTTCATTGACCGGTTTGTTTGTTTCAAAATCGCTGACAAACAAGGTCAGGTGCGCCGGTTTGCCCGGCAGGATGGGTTCATACCGAAGTAATAGTTCATACCGGGCTGAGGAGGCTTCAGATGAAAAATACTTTTCCTGTACAGCGCTGGTTGCCGTTTGTTCATCAGCATGTGTATGATCATCGCCTCCTCCTGCATACACAGGACGGGGGTACATGAGTCCGGTCAGCACCAGGCAAAGATGAATGATAAAGTGGTATGCTTTCATTATTGTCCGATTAAGTATTGTAAGTTGATAAGGGCCTGGTTATAATTTCTAACCAGTTCGAGATACTGTCGCTTTACCTGAAAGGCGTCTGTCAGGGTGGTGAGGTATTTGATATAATCATATTGCCCCGCAGCAAACATCCTGTTGGATGCCGCCGTGAGTTCATCGGCTTGCACCAATCCTTCTGATTCAAAGTAGTTAAGGGCTTCATGATATTTCAAGGCATCATTTTTTGCCCTTACCCATTGTTGCGTTAGTTCCTGTCGGCCTGCTGATGAGTTGTACCTTGCTACTTCGAGTTTTGTTTCAGCTGCTTTTATAGAGGTGCCGTATTGCCAAAACCAGAGTGGTATAGAAAGACCGAAACGAAGGCGCAATGGAAAGGGTGTGTTCTTATCTGCCGGATTGAGATAGCCAATCGTGAAATCAGGAAAGACCTTGCTTCGCTCCAGCTGAATTGCTTTTTCACTTATTCTTTCTGTTTGCCGGTAATAGGCGAGTGCAGGCGTATTGTTGATCACATCTTCATCTACGGCCGCTTGTGTAAAAACAAAATCTCCTGTTCCTTTTTCCAATTCACTCGGGCTGATACTATCGGACATACCCGTGTACAATTGTATTTGTTGCATGCCTCTTTGTACCCCAGTTACTGAGGATATGTATTGGGAATGAACTTCAGAAAATTTAAGATTGGCGTATGTCTTTTCAACAAAATCGATCTGCCCTGCCAGATACTGTCTGTCGGCTGACTGGGAAAGGATGTTGAACAGGCTATCCTGTGTTTTCCATTGGTGCATTTCAGCTATGTCAAGTTGCCATTCGAGATAGGTAGTTCTAACCGAATTTTTAAACGCGGCCGTTGAAATATTACTGGCTTTCTCTGACAATATCGTCTGTTGTTGAGCAAGCTGCTTTTGTCTTGCATACACGGTCGGAAAATCAAATGACTGCTGAACGCCAATGGTCATAAAATCGCCGGTAGTGCTCTCCAGGATAAGCTCGGGGTCTGGAATATGAGTGGCTTTACGTTCCATCAGGCGGTCGGCTTCGATCTGCAAGCCGGCAGCCCTGAGTTGGAAACTGCTGTCCAGAGCAATGGCTATAACCTCTTCGACTGTAACCAATTGCTGGGCGGATAAAAGGGGAACAGAAATGGCAACTAATAAGGCAACAAATGTGGCTTTTCTGTGTAACATGTGGCTGGGTTTTTAAAAATGGAGAAGCCTTACAAAGGCAACGTACATGAACATAGATTCATGAAAGACAATACAGGACAGTTCTATTGCAGAAAATGTCTTGCTGTCAGGTGATAGCTAACGCGGGAGGGCCCCTTAATGAAAGCGCAACAGTTGGAAAAAAATTATACAGGGGCGGGCTTTCGGGAAACCAGTTAGTCCTGCATTCAGTTTGGTTAGTTTTAATGACCAGGTTAAATGGTTCGATTAGTGCCGGAAGAGCTTTCTGCACATTGACCTTTATCCAGTTTGCCGTCGGTTGCAACATGCCGATACCAAACTCCGGTGAATGCACAAAATGCGCGGTATGCCCGTGGCTATCGGCATCATGGTGAGGATCTCCGGTGCGATGATCCTGATGATGTGCATTAAAGCCATGGTGAAAATTAAGAGGGCCTTCTGCCGCCGAAAAATGATGATGATGGGGGATAATAGCATGCAGCACCAGCAGCATATAGGCTGGTAGTAAACAAGAGACGATGATCTTATTTCTGCGCATTGGGCACAAAGATAGGGTTTTCAGCAGACGCAGGGTAAAACAGTTCAAGACCGAAAATCCTCCCTATGGCCCTAAAATCATTTTCCTTTAGTATCATTGCCCGCGATGGAAGGCAGAATCATAGGCAGATATGAAGGTGTGGATCCGGGTCCGTTGCTGATCTGTATCGGTAGTATGCATGGCAATGAGCCGGCAGGCGTGCTGGCGATCCAGGAAGTTTTAAGGTTACTGGATATTGAGACAAGCTTCAATCCGGGTTTTCGTTACCATGGGTCTTTTGTTGGTATCCGGGGCAATATCCAGGCCATTGAAAAATCGCAACGTTTTATCGACCGGGACCTCAACCGGATGCTTCTGAAGGAGGAGATGGACCGGATTACGAGTACGCCTGAAGAGTTATGGTCATCAGAAGATAGGGAATGTATTGAACTGATCCGAACCGTCGAAGAAGAAAAACGAAAACATAAGCCATCTGCATCCCTGATCCTGGATCTGCATACGACCACCGCAGATGGAGGCATCTTTACGATTGCTGATGATGATCTGATGAGCCGCGCCCTGGGCAAAGGCCTGCATGCCCCGGTAATCCAGGGCTTTGCGGAAAATCTAAAGGGGACGACCCTCAGTTATTTCAACCGGCCAAAGGAAGACGCATTTTGTATCGTATTCGAAGGAGGACAACATGATGATCCGGAGAGCGTCTATCGCACCGCAGCGGCTATCGTCAACTGCATGCGTACCATCGGTTCTGTAGATTCACGCGATGTGGATCATCGTCATGATGGCATGCTGATCCGTATGTCGGAAGGATTGCCGAAAGTCACAAAGCTGATATACCACTATCGGATCGCGGAAGACGAACAATTTGTCATGAATCCGGGATACAAGAATTTTCAACCCTTGAAAGCAGGAGAAATCGTGGCACACAATGAACATGGCCCGATCACATCACCAGTAGATGGACTGATGCTCATGCCTAAATATCAAACCCTTGGCGATGATGGTTTCTTCGTCGTAGAGATTGTTGAAGAATAATTAAGGGCGTAGCTAATACCTTAAAGAGAATCTAATATTCTTGTAAATTTTCAACGCATAGAAGGTGTTGCGATGACCTATTTGATTGGCATTAACAACGTCCTTAATTCCGGATTTCACAATTACCATACACCGTCAAGGGTCCTTTGTTACGCAACGCTGTACCAGTGCTTGCTGCGCGGTATATTTTCGAATCACGGAGTGTCAGTGTACCAAGGTTGTCAATGGCACTTCCATTTGTAGCTGTTCCACCGGTGATTTTCAGGTTCTGTATTTCTGCTGAAAATCCGGCAGGGATGTTCAATACGCGTGTGGCTGTATTCGCTTTTATCTCAATATTAGATCCGGCAGTGGCCATCCATTTCCATTGACCATCCACCGTCAATTGTGTCGAATTGATCAAGAGGATTTGGTTATTGAGGGTAGAAGCAAATAAAATATCCTCTCCATCATCCGCACATGCCGAGACATTGCGTAAGGTGCCGTTTCCTGTATTATCCAGCGTACTGGTGACGAGGTTGCATCTGATGTTAAGTGCGTAATCCTCTACCTCTCCATTACCATAGGTTCCACAAGAGGATGGGATCCCGTTATAGCGCATGGAAACTCTCATCCTGGTTGTAGCTTTTGTCGCCGTAACCGGTATCGTGATGGTACCGGATACCGAGGTAGTTGAAGGTCCTGCTGAAAAGACCTGCTCTCCGCCATCTGAAAAATCCCCATCATGATTCAAGTCAATCCAAACTTTATAATATTCATTCCGGGTGCCTTGTAAAAATCCCGGAGTGATCGTAATAGGATAACTTCCTCCCCTGGACACTGTCAATGGACTATCCAAATATTCAGAATATGAAGACGAACCGGATAGATTCGGATCGGAATTAAAGTTTACATCCTGTATCCATTCCAGGCTGGGATCTCTTCCTGAAGACATGCAATAGAACGGACCACTGTAACATGAACGCGTGATTGTAAATGTGCCTTGTTGTCCACC
>DATHZY010000317.1:0-4305 GCA_035458325.1 Saprospiraceae bacterium
CTGGTGATCAGTCCAAACCCGGTCAGCGAAACCTTGTACATCGATATACCATCGAAAGGAATTTGTTCCATTTCATCGATACAAGGCGTGCAGCAATGGTCGCGTAAGCTTGAAGCGGGTCATCATCAGGTGCCGGTCACAGGTTGGCCGAAAGGGATGTATGTTATGACACTGGATGGAGGACATACCACAAAGATTATCGTTGAATAACTGATTTCGTGGCTAAGATGCCACTATCTGTAAAACGGTTCATCCCACATTTTGGCCCGTTCGTCCCTGTTTTCATTTTACTCTGTGACAACCGCAAGGTCAATCGGGCAATTTTGCTTTTATTTTGCGGCCAATGGTTATAAAACTAAAGTGCTTCATTTTTTGTGTTTGCTTTACGATGGCTGCATGGTCACATGCCCAGCAAGGTCTTTTAATAGGTGAACATGGGAAAGCCAGCATTAAATCCGAAGCACCCCTGGAACTGATCAAGGCAGAAAGCAATACCTTGCGCGGGGCTATTGATCCTGCCACCAAATCGTTTGCCTTTACCATCAGGATCAATAGTTTTGAAGGTTTCAACAGTGAAATTCAACAGACGCATTTCCTTGAAAATTATATGGAGCAAAAAAAGTATCCACAGGCTACTTTTAAAGGTAAATTTATAGAGGATATCCCTTTTGATACACCCGGCACTTATTCCGTCAGGGCAAAAGGGAATCTTGAAATCCATGGCATCACAAAGGAAAGAATCATCAGGGGTACACTGACTATAGGCGAAGGAACCGCAAGGATTCAGACTCACTTTTTAGTGCCAGTCGCAGATCATGGGATCATCATTCCAAAAATTGTTATGCAGAAAATTGCAGAAGAGATAGACGTGGATATTGATATCGAATTCATGGAAGGCAAGGCCCAATGAACCGGATCAGGCTATCAATATGGCTTGTTTTTTTTGCATACTCCGGTTTTGCCCAGGAACCCAGGTTTATTCAACATGACATCGGGGATGATAATACCGGCCTGGCCATCCACACGATCATACAGGATCACCAATGTATGCTCTGGTTAGGTACCGCCAGGGGGCTTGCGCGTTATGATGGTAATGTATGGCATCCGGTTCAATTAGGTCATGCTGATTCAGCTTACCAGGTGAGTGCGTTGTTTGAAGATGATGCACAGCGTATTTGGATCGGTACCTCTTCAGGAAAGATTTTCTATCTCGATAAGTCCAGGAAAATACATCCATTTGATGTGGAGGAAGGCTGTCCTCAGAAATCAATTTCATCCATCGTACAGGACCCCCAGGGCAATATCTGGTTTTCAACGTATGGCGAAGGAGCCTACGTGTATACTGGTTCACGATTGTTCAATTTCGACCTGGAAGACGGACTGAGCGGAGAGGATATCTATACGATGATCTGTACACCCGGAGGTGAAGTTTGGTTAGGGACAGATGATGGTATCACTATTTGCACTTTTGAAAAGGAATCCAAGAGTATAAGGAAGTTAGGACTCAAGGATGGCCTGCCGGACCAGATCATCACCGCCTTGAAAGCTGATCAGAAAGGAAATGTCTGGATAGGTACATTCGAATTCGGTGTCGTTTTTTATGATGCTTCAGTACGAAAGATCAGCAGGCCGTTTGAAACCAACCAAATGGATAAAATCACCTCCTTTGCCATTTTTGACGAACATGAAATCTGGATTGGAACACATGCTAAAGGTGTCTGGCGTTACAGTCCAGGAGATGCGTTTGCAAAACAGTTGGTAGGACTGCAGAATTTCAAACAAGGCCAGGTGAGCGGTTTGCTCTCCGATGTAGAAGGAAATATTTGGATAGTGATGTTGGAAGGTGTGCTGATTTCCGGATTTCGGCCTTTCGAGTCATTGACAGTCGATGTGCCGGAAATTCAAACGATCTATACGGATGCTGGAGATCGCTTATGGATCGGTACCCAAAGTGGTCTTTACCGTGTTCAGGAATATCCAACGGAGCAATCAAAGCCGATCCGCGTGCTTCCGCAGTTGCCATTGAATATTACTGACATTCTCGAGGACCGGTTTCATCATCTCTGGATTGGAACTATTGATAAGGGATTGTATGTGTATGATCCGGCCTCCTCCAGGGTAAAACACCTTGGATCCATCATTGAAAAGGGAGGGTTTACAATTATGTCCATGGCGGCTACCTCAAAGGCAATCTGGATTACCACACTGGAAGGAGTGGTTTCGTATCCGTCGGATCAGGATATTTTTAAGGAATCCAGCCCGGAGTTTCAGTTATTGAGTGATCCCTGGCAGTCCAATCTTCATTTTGTTTTCCAGGTCTATGTGGACAGTAAGGACAGGGCATGGTTTGCAACAGATGGCAATGGGGTGTTCTGCATAGATGGTGATCAGGTAGTTCAACATACAGGGGATGATAGTCTCCACATAAAGACTGTTTATTCTGTTTGTGAGGACCACAATGGCCATCTTTGGTTTAATACAGCCGACCAGGGTTTGATCGAATTTGACGGGACAAGCTACAAGCCACTCGGGGTGAAAGAGGGATTGGGGAATCTGACCATGGCTTCAATCAATACCTGCAGTACCGGGGATATCCTCATCACCCATGCAAAGGGTATTGACCTCATGGAACCAGCCCGGAGGCATTTTATGTATTACAATGAAGAAATTGGCATCGAGGATCTTACCCCGGGGCTGAATGCCAGTGCAGTCAATTCCAGGGGCCATGTATATACCAGCGGACAGAATAAAATCTTTAAATATTATTCGCCAAAGTACAAATTGAGTATTCACCCCAGGACCCAGATGACGGGCGTAAGTGTCTTTGATCAGGAGATTGATTTTGCGACGGTCAATCATTTTTCACACGCACAGAATTATATTTCATTCAGCTATGTTGGCTTGTGGTATACATCACCATCAGCCGTTAAGTATCTATACAAGCTCGATGGCTATGATCTCCAGTGGAAAGAATCAAAGGATAATACAGCCACCTATTCTAATCTGGCACCCGGAGATTATACGTTTTCCGTAAAAGCCTCAGAGAATAATTTTTTCCTGGATGAACCCATTGCATCATACTCATTCACTATAGCGAAGCCTTTTTGGCGAGAGTTCTGGTTTATCGGACTGATGACCCTTTTTTCGGCTGCGGCACTTTATTGGCTGGTCAAATCCCGTGAAAGAAGGTCAGGACGACAGGCGTTGTTGAAGAAGGACATGATCGAATCACAATTGTCCGCGCTGAAGGCACAGATCAATCCCCACTTCCTGTTCAATAGTTTTAATACCTTGATTACGATCATTGATGAAAATCCGATGAAGCCGGAGGTTGGCGTGGAATACGTCGAGAAATTGTCTGATTTCTACAGGAGTATTCTCCAATACAGGGAGCAGGAATATATTTCACTCGAAGAAGAGTGGGAGCTGGTCCAGAATTTTACCTACCTCCTCGAGAAAAGGTATGGACATAATCTGCGGCTCCATATGGACCCGCCTCAGAAGGAAGCATTTATCCTCCCGATGACGTTACAGATGTTAGTGGAGAATGCGGTGAAGCATAATATCATTTCAGAAAAGTATCCGCTTGATCTTTTTATCACCTGCGACCAGGACGGCTATGTCACTGTCAAAAACAGCCTGCAGCCCAAGTCAAAGCCGGAACCTTCTACTCAATTTGGGCTCCAGAGTATCATCAGACGTTACCAGTTACTGAGTGACAGGAAAGTAATCATCGAAAAGAATGACACCTCCTTTACCGTTCGTATTCCCATCATTAAAAAATCAAACACATGAAAATACTGATCGTTGAAGACGAAGCCGCTGCCGTGCGAAGACTTCAGAAATTGTTGGGCGACATAGATCCGGCTAATGAGATCCTGGGCGCCGTCAGTAGTATCGAATCAGCAGTAGAGTGGTTGATGGCTCATCCCGCACCGGATGTCATCCTGATGGATATCCATCTTGCGGATGGATCAAGCTTCGATATTTTCCAGAAAGTGGAGGTTACCTCACCGGTCATTTTTGCTACCGCCTATGATGAGTATGCGTTGAAAGCCTTTAAAGTGAATGCCATCGATTACCTGCTCAAGCCGATAAAGCAAAATGAACTGGAACAGGCCCTGCAAAAAATTGCAAAGGATAAGCCCAAAGAAAATGAAGGGGAAGACCTCATCCATAAACTGGCCGAAGCAGGGTTTATTAAGAAAAGCAAACGTATCCTGGTCAAGATGGGTCAGGCCATTAAACTAATCGACCTGGACAATGTGGCTTATTTTTATTCAAGGGATAAGATCAGCTTTGCTG
>DATHZY010000318.1:0-7507 GCA_035458325.1 Saprospiraceae bacterium
GACTGTTGATTAATGATCCTGATCCAAGAGACCGAATGGAACTCTTTTACGGAGAAGATGAAGTATGGGTACAAGCAGATCAGAATCCTGACATCTGGGACAATGTCGCCAATAGTGAATGGTGGTTCCAGGACAGTGCACAGCAAATCATCAGCGGATTCGGTTACGAATGCTTTACCGACAGCCTGGACTGGATCAATGTAGATGTGTTTTTCGAAGTTCCCGCTGAACAGCGCACTGCCGTTTGCATAGACCTTCCTGATGAATTTACAAATACCAATACACTTGTATTTATGGTATTTGATGATTACAAGAGTATCCTGGCGATGCATGGGGAAGCAGAAACGATGCAGTTTTGCGAGCCATATGGTGCGACCCCGCTTGGTTTCAACGTAACATTTGTAGTACTCTCAGAAATGGGAGATGGCAGCTATATGTTCGCTCAAAAAAGCGCCGTGATCACCCCAGGCCATGTAGAAACCATCACGCCAAAGAATACCCCTTATGAGGAAATCAAAAAGTATATCACCACGCTATAGCCATATTTAAAAAGCAAACTCGGACACCTTATCCAGGTGAAACCATAAGATAAATCCTTTTTTTCGCCAACAACAAAAGCCCTGCAATAGTGTGGGGCTTTTTTCTTTAGATGGTGGTAAATAAAAAGAGTAAGGGCAGGTCGTGACCTGCCCTTACTCTTTTTATTTACCGCCAGGTGCGGATACTAAACTGTTTCCGTACCTACCTGAATGGCCTTCTGGTTCTTCTTGCGCTGATCTTCATCGAGATAGATCTTACGCATCCGGATGCTGGTTGGCGTGACCTCGATACACTCATCCTGTTGTATGTATTCCATACATTCCTCAAGTGTCATCTGGCGTTTGGGTGCGATGTTAGTCGCAGCGTCACTTCCACTGGCACGCATGTTGGTGAGTTTCTTTCCTTCTGTGATATTGACTACAATATCCCCCGGACGGTTATTTTCACCGATGATCATGCCCTTATAGACTTCTTCTCCCGGATCAACAAAGAAAAATCCACGATCCTGAAGCTTGTCAATGGAATAACCGGTAGTAGACCCCGGATCCTTGGCCAACAGTACCCCATTGGTTCTGGCCGGAATGTTCCCCTTCCATGCCTTGTATTCGGTAAACCGATGGCTCATGACTGCTTCACCGGCGGTTTGAGTAAGCATCGTGGATCTCAAACCGATAAGCCCTCTCGATGGAATATCAAACTCAAGATGCTGGTAGTCCCCCTTGGCCTCCATGACATGGAGTTCACCTTTCCTGCGGGTTACCAGATCTATGGCGCGTGAAGAATATTCAGTAGGAACATCGATCACAAGATTTTCATATGGTTCGGACTTTACGCCGTCTATTGTTTTTACAATGACTTGCGGCTGACCGACAGTAAGTTCATACCCTTCACGTCTCATGGTCTCAATCAAGATACCCAGGTGCAAAATTCCGCGGCCATAGACCAGGAAAGTATCTGCACTATTGGTCTCCTCTACCTTCATGGCAAGGTTCTTTTCAGTCTCCTTCCATAAACGGTCCCTGAGTTGGCGGGACGTAACAAATTTGCCTTCTTTACCAAAGAAAGGTGAATTGTTAATTCCAAAGGTCATGCTCATCGTCGGTTCATCCACTGCAATGAATGGAAGCCCTTCCGGAAATTCAAAATCGGAGATGGTCTCCCCGATCCTGAAATCATCCAGGCCGACTACCGCGCACAAATCCCCTGCACTCACTTCCTGAACCTTCTTGCGGCCCATTCCTTCGAAGATGTATAATTCCTTTACACGGGCGCGTTTGATCTGGCCATCCGCCTGCACGATACTTATAGGTTGATTCTCACGAATAGATCCCCTGTTCACTTTGCCAATTGCAATCCGGCCCTGATAGGATGAAAAATCCAGTGAAGTAATCTGCATTTGCAGTGTCCCTTCATAAGCGATCGGAGGAGGTACCAACCTCAGGATACCATCCAATAAGGGAGTAATATCCTCACAGGGCTCAAGGGTGTCATTAAACCACCCATGTTTTCCTGAACCATAATAGGTACTGAAATCCAGTTGCTCTTCGGTGGCATCCAGGCTATGGAAGAGATCAAAGACATCATTATGAATGTCCATTGGCCTGCAATTGGGCTTATCTACCTTATTGATGACCACAATGGGCTTTAGGTGCAATTGTAATGCCTTTTGCAAGACAAAACGGGTTTGGGGCATTGGACCCTCAAACGCATCCACCAGCAGTAAAACCCCATCAGCCATGCGCAATACCCGTTCAACCTCCCCACCAAAATCGGAGTGGCCCGGGGTATCGATTACGTTGATCCTTACACCTTTATAATTGACAGCAGCGTTCTTGGAGAAGATGGTAATCCCTCTTTCGCGCTCCAGGTCATTGGAATCCATGATGAGTTCACCCGTTGCCTGATGATCCTTGAAAACCTTGGTGGCCTGAAGGATTTTATCTACGAGTGTTGTCTTTCCATGATCGACGTGGGCGATGATGGCGATATTCCTGATATTTGCATTAATCTGTGACATAGTATTGTTTGGATTCTCAAAAGCGGGTGCAAAGGTAGTGATATAATGCCAAAAACCAGCATTTGGTTCCAGATGACTTGGTTACACATGAACAAATGAGGTAATAATTGGGTATTACCATGACATACACTCATTTGACAAGGCTCTGTAGTACAACGGATAGTGCGTAGGTCTTCGGAACCTAAGATCGGGGTTCGATTCCCTGCAGGGCTACAATGGCATAGCGCATAGGGCCTTAAAAAGGTAAGGGGCACTTTGTGCCCCTTACCTTTTTACTTATATTGCTCTTTGCGCGCTATGCTCTATGCTGATTTATTGGAACAAGATCAGCTTCCAACGGTCGTGGCAAGCCTCCTTGGAGAAGCGGCCAAAGGCATAATTTAATTCCATCTGTAATTGAGCGGCGGTCGCCAAAGTCTTACTGCCTGGGTCCTTTAATGCTTCTACAACAATAGGATAACCTGCATCTTTTCCAGCTTCATTTACCATATCGGTAAAGCCCCAATGGATTCTTACACCCAAATTAAGGGTTAACAACTCACTGCCCATGAGGTAAGATCCAAATCCAAAAATACCTGACGTATAATTTTCATTAAAAAAACCGGTAGCGTCTGATATACCATCATTAATATTGTCAAGTTCTACCTCCTTGATACTGCTGAATTTAGCACCTGCTTCAATGTAAGCACCATTTCCGGAATACCGGATTAAAGTGGAGATATCATTATGCTTCCACTTGAAAGCATTAAAATCATCGATGTTGCCATAATTAAACTCCTGCTTGGAGGTAGCTCCAGCGTATTCCAATGATAAGCCTACATGGTATCCATAATTGATGCCCAGACGACCTCCAAAGGACGTACCTGTACTGATCGCGTGTTTGTAATCCCCATCATCAAATACGTTTTGGTCATACATCATGGTAGGTCCGTAAGAACCCTTTACACCTGCATCAAACCACCACTGGCCTTGGGCAGAAATTGCAAGGGTCATCATAAAGGAAAGTGTAATTAAATACTTCATACGTTAGTGTTTATTTTGGGCGCCAAGATAGCTTTTATTTCATTTCCCGTCTCTTCATCTCGGCGACGATCATGCTAAGTTCACGACTCATTTCTCCGGTCACGGCAGAATTTTCCCTGGCTCTGCGTATCAGGTAAGGTAGAACATCCTTGACTGGTCCATATGGCACATACTTAGCTACATTGTACCCTGCTTTGGCCAGGTTGAAGGTGATATTGTCACTCATCCCATACAACTGACAAAAATAGAGATGGTCGTGCCTTGGTGGCAGGCCCTTAGCCGCAATTAACTCAGCCTGGAGCATATTGCTTTCCTGATTGTGTGAGGCATTGCATAGCGCAATCGTTTCATAGTTATCTACGCAATAACGAATCGCATCATTATAGTCACGATTTGTGTCTTCCCGGGTTTCCTGGATTGGGGACGGATAATTCCTCGCTTTAGCGCGGTTTCGCTCCTTTTCCATATAGGCACCTCTCACCAGTTTGGCACCCAGGATATATCCCTTCTCCAGTGCCTCCTGATGATCTGCCTTGAGGCTATCCAGCTTATCCTTACGATATAGCTGGTAGGTATGATACACAACAATCTTTTCCTTGTTATAGCGCTCCATCATGATCTTCACCAGATGGTCGATGGTATCCTGTATCCATGTTTCTTCAGCATCAATATACACTGCTACCCCATTAAGCTTTGCTGCCTGACATAGCCGGTCTACTCTGTTCTCGACCCTTGAAAAAGCTTCAAGCTCTTCTTTTGATGTCAACTGGCCGGTCTGGAATTTCTCCAGAACTTCCTCGGATGCCAATGCTGTGATCTTTGACGAAATAACCGTTACACCTTCATTGGTTGACGCATAACGGATTGCCTTCAGGTTTTCTTCCAGTGTGCGGTCAAAATCCTCTTCCTTGGATTTTCCTTCTGCCCCATAATCAAGTACCGTTTGTGTTCCATACGCATATAAGTGGCTTATAGCTTCCGTCGAATCCTGTAGACTGATACCTCCACAAAAGTGCTTAAAAATGGTAGCGCGAACGATAGGGTTGAAAATATTGATACCGGCTTTGTGAAGCCATAATCCAAATGAGCCTCCGATCCGGACCAGCCAGGCTTTATTCATGAGTCGGAACAATAAGGATGTCCACCTGAGTTCCTTATCCGATTTATGCTCAAAAGCAATCGCTGTATTGCTGAAATCCACAACCTTGGGAAGTGGCTTCATTTGTGTGTCAGAATTTACCATATTTTTTCCAGATATCCCAGGCATACTCTGCCTGCAAATGAAGCATTTCAAGGCCGTTTTTCGTTTTTGCCCCCATCTCCTCACTTTGCCTCAAAAATAGTGTATTGGCTGGATTGTAGATGAGATCATATACCCAATGTTGCGTGGTGAGGTATTGATATGGTATATCGGGGCATGAATACAAGTCAGGCGCCATGCCCACAGGAGTGGTATTGATGATCAATTGGCAATCACCTATCAATTGCTTAGTCACTTCTGCATAGGTCCTGTTACCATTTCCCCTACGGGAGACGATGATCGATTTTATACCCAGCACCTTAAGAGCGTGCACCACGGCCTTTGCAGATCCTCCAGAACCTAATACAAGTGCCCTTGCCGGAATATCCTTCGTGCCAATCCAACCCATTAAAGAATCTTTAAACCCATGGGTATCTGTATTGAATCCTCTCCATGAATTGATACCGGTGCGAACGATGGTATTGACTGCGCCAATCTTCAAGGCCTCTGTTTCCACCTCATTAATGTAACTGATGATGGCAGACTTGTATGGTATCGTGACATTCCAACCGAAAACATCACTGCGCAGTATGGCTGGTAATTCCTCTATCGTGGCAACCGGGTACAATTCATACCCGAAATCTCCTAAGCCAAGATGTTCAAATTTCCTCGTAAAATATTCCCTTGAAAACGAATGGCCCAACGGATATCCAATTAACCCGAACTTCATTGAATGATCTTACCCATGTTTTGTACTAAGCTGGTCTTCATAAATAAACTCCTATCTAAAGGTAATAAGGGAGGTCAAGGAAGTCGGAATAAAATACCCGCTTTTGCATTAAAGCCAAAGCTTGGATAATTGACCCAACGCTCACGATTGTTACCCAATATATTGTTTACTTCCATAAAGGCACCAAAGGAACCTGAGAAGTAGTAATCCGCGTGGATATTTAAATCCAGCAGGGGATCCAGCACACTTTCTGTTCCCCCTACTGTCCGGTAAGGTAATCCGTTCTCTCCGTTGAAGGAGACAGAAACATGATACTTATCTTCTCCTCCGCTATAGGTCACTTCTCCATTGATACCCAATGAAGGTCTGTGCCAGGGCTTTGACTCGTTATCCAGTGAAAAGAATCGCTGTGAAAGCTTCGCTCTCAGGAACACATGCTTGAGGATTTCGAAACGTACTGATCCTTGTATGCCAATAAATGACCCATCATCGTAGACTGGAATAAATTGTTCCTCTGCATCCTCATCCTGCAGGAAAAAAGCCATGCCTTCAAAGGAGGTATAACTACCCTTCACCTCGTAGAAGAAGGAACCCGAAGCACCTTTTACACCCGCATGGATTTCTCTGGAAACCATATTATTGATACTGTCGAGCCTGGTGGAGATATAGGGATTATAGGTTGATAAGAAATGGAAATTATTCTTTTGAACCTCCCCTATCCATCCGGCAAACACAGTCAGTCGTGTTTTGATCAATGGAAATGAAAATTCAAGATCAGGCAGGATTTCATTTTGTTGCTTTCTTAACAAGGCCGTAGCCCCGAAATGCATGTTAAGATCACCGATCGCGTAATCAAAAAATGGATTAATCAATAGATTATTCACTGCATACGATTCGGTATGTGTCAGTTTGGAAAGGTCAGCTAGCATCTTTATTCCTAATGGATATGCTCCGCCACCAAAAGCACTTTTCACTTCACCCCCTACCTTAAACGTCGTTTCACGGGATCCCAGGTCGTCCTTGTCCGTCATGTATTGCAAGAATGCATTATAGCTTAAACTCGTTTCAGGGGCATACACCTGACCGATTTTTAATAAAACATCATATCGGTTAAACTTCCGTTTCAGCGATTCAGGATTAGCAGGAATCTGCTCTGCGCCATAGAAATACACACCTTCGAGATGTCCATCTATATAACCGTCAATCTGGACAGTCTCCTTCAATAAATAGGTACCGCTGATACGTCCCCGGGTATCTGAAAATTTTTGTAATTCTATTTTCTTGTTATTTGCACTCAGGTGCCTGAGATCAATTCCCCAGTTAAACTTTTCATTTTGAACATGGTCATAGGAGGCCATGCCCAGCAATGAATTGGGACTTCCATAACCCACCTTGGCGTACAGCGGATAATACAAGGGTTTCTTCTCCGCATTGATGGCGAGTGGCTTGATTTCCGGAACAGGATATTCGATAGAAGGGGAAGGTGCCAGGAGTTTGTATTCATACCTTCGGATACTTGAATCTACGGCCACAGGCTGCGGAACAATCCTGATCTTTTTGGTTTCCGTCAACCGGACTTCAAAATCCTTGACCACCTCAATCCGGCCGGTAGGCAATTCAGTCTGACCATACGATTTAACAACCAACAAGGTGAATATGAAAATAAAAAGATGCTTCATGACGGTGGGTTAATCTTTTTTTGGATTCAGCTGTAACTCAAGTGTATCTCCGCCCTGTGGTTTTATCCGGCTTTGATTTTCTTCTGCCTGCTTGATTTTTTCAAGCTTTTCTGAGGCCTCTTTCATGATCACCTCATCACCGGTAAAATTTTCTGTGATCGCCTCCATGATTGCTCTTGCATTCATCAGGTCACCGGCATTGAATTGTATATCTGAAAGCAACATTAAAGACTTCGCTACCCAGAAGGGATATCCTACATTAGCCCTGGCCGCTTCTT
>DATHZY010000319.1:0-2469 GCA_035458325.1 Saprospiraceae bacterium
GGAAGACGGCTCCCAGTAACCAAAATCCATGGGGATAATGAGCGAGCAGTTCGTATGCATAGACTGGGTTTATGGCCTTCAACACAGAAGGGTAGTGCATGATCTGGCTCAACCCAAGGATGAGTAACATTGAAAACCAGATCACCATGACCGGGCCAAAAAAGGCACCAACCTTTTGCGTACCAAATCGCTGGAAAAAGAAAAGCAGTGACAGGATGACGATGACGATCGGAACGGTCTGAAGATTTTCAAGCCCCTGCAGGGATCGTAATCCTTCAATAGCGGAGGCGACGGAAATAGGTGGGGTAATGATACCATCGGCGAGTAGGGTGGTAGCACCCAGTATGGTCGGTATCACCAGCCATTTACCATATCTGCGGACGAGGGCATAGAGGGAAAAGATGCCTCCTTCGCCGTCATTGTCGGCCCGAAGGGTCAGCCAGATATATTTGACCGTGGTTTGCAGGAGCAATGTCCAGAAAATACAGGACACACCACCATATACGAGGATTTCATCAATCGGACGATCGCCCACAATGGCTTTCAATACATACAATGGACTCGTACCAATATCTCCGTAGATAATACCCAGGGCAACTAAAAGCGAAGCAGCGGTAACTTTTTGGGAAATGTGATGACCTTTCATGCGTTGTTGATTTATGCATCAAAGGTGAGGAGAGCGATATCAGTTTATTATAAAGGTCCTATACCGGATATAAAGATTATATAAAGATGACTTAAAAGGAGTGTGCCGTTGCAGGAGCGTCGTGGTGAGCGAAGTCGAACTATGTGCTCCTGCAACGGCAATGATTAAGAGGCTAGCAGAATCTATACCCCACACCGCTCTCGGTAATAATATGTTCGGGCTGATTTGGATTCTCTTCGATCTTTTTGCGTAGTTGTGCGACGAATACTCTCAGATATTGGGTTTCCGTCTGGAAGGCAACCCCCCATATTTCTTTGAGGATAAAATGGTGGGTGAGGACCTTGCCTTCATTGTGTGCAAACAAGCTCAGCAGGTTATATTCAGTGGGTGTCAATCTGATTTGCTCTTGTTTGTTTTTCACCATTCTGTTGGTGAAGTCTATTTCAAGGCTTCCGAAATGCGCAATGGTTTGGTCCTGGGTATTTGTGTTTCGCCGAAGTGAAGACCGGATCCGTGCCAGCAATTCGCCGGTGCGGAAAGGCTTCGTCAGGTAATCGGTGGCGCCATGATCGAGTGCAGTGACGATATCTTCTTCGCTTTGCTGAACCGATAGAATGATGATTGCTTTTTGAAACCAGGTTCTTAATTCGGTCAATACCTGATGTCCGCTTTTATCCGGCAGACCAAGATCCAGCAGGATGAGGTCGGGAGGATGATTGGCTGCCAGGATGATGCCTTCTTTTGCGGTAGCGGCAAGCCTTGGTCTGTAGTCATTGTTCTCCAGGATGATCTCCAGCAGTTTGCGGATCTGGGGCTCGTCATCGATGACCAGGATTTCTGCTTTACTCATGTTTTATATAATTGAGGAAAGAAGTTTCAGTGGGAATCAATATGGTAAACCGGGCTCCGCCTGCAGTCAGATTTTCAACAGTCAACGACCCTCCATGCGCTTCAGTAAATCCTTTGGCAATAGACAAACCAAGACCCGTGCCTCCCGCTTTTGTCTCAGGCAGTCGGAAGAATGGATCAAAGATATTTGTGAGCTTTGAATCCGGAAATCCAGGCCCCTGATCTGCTATCTCAATCACACAATGTTCATCCTGATACAATGCGCGTATGGTGATGGGTGTATCCGGTGGTGTATACTGCAATGCATTATTCACAATATTATATACGACCTGTTCCATCAATCCGATATCAAGCTTAAACAAGGGGAGGTTAAGGCCAGGTTCAAATCGTATCCGATCCCGGATACCCGGATCAAGTTTATGAATCACTATATGGATCAGTTCATTGACATCGCACCAATCTTTGTTGACATTGAGCATGCCGGATTCGAGCCGGCTCATGTTGAGCAGGTTTTCAACCTGCCGATTGAGGCGGTTGCCTGCTTTTCCTATTTCAGCCAGGAGAGTGGATTTCACTTGAGGGGATAACGAAGTTTCGTTTTCCTTGAGGGTATCCGTGGCTCCGATGATGGTAGAGATGGGTGTTTTTAATTCGTGCGAAAGTGAATTGAACAAGGTCTTATAGAGACGGATCGTATTTTCCTTTTCTTCTTTATCCCTGGCTTTTTTCTCCTGGACCTTGATCTTGTTAGTCAACACAGCATTGACCATGGCGACCATGAAGTACATCAGAAACATCAGGATATCTTCTGTTTCCGTGATGTGGAAGGTAAACCTGGGTGGAATAAAAAAGAAATTAAGGGTCAGTGCGCTCAACAAGGCTGCAATCAGTACGGGCCAGATATCAAATAGCATGGCCAGGATAGAGACCATGACCAACAGGACCAGCGCTACGGCCTTATACCCGATCAGATC
>DATHZY010000320.1:0-6795 GCA_035458325.1 Saprospiraceae bacterium
GAGAAATACCTTTAATTATTTAAGTGCTGACATGTCTATCAGGTATAGAATGTATAACGCCAACACCTTTGGTATAGGCATAAACCTGGGATTGGAGTATAATTACTTATTGAATTATAACATTAGGTCTGATACCTTTCCTATCAACATGTTTTATCCTGTCAATGCTTATCAGGACCAATGGGAAAAAAGCAATCTCAGTATTATTCCTTCCGTTTCGTTTACATTTGATCCGGGTACAACGTTTGAATTTGGTTTCAATGGTAGTATAACGCCCGTCTTAAAAGCCGAAAATCTCATTGTAAAGGATTGGATATGGACCGTTAGATTGAGCCAATCCATTCCGGCTTTGTTCAGAAAGTCGGACGAATAATTCCTTCTTTCATCAAGAGGTACATAGAGCTTTCCGGATAGCCCGGTAATCCTGACGATTTGAATGAAGATTATATACAAGTATACCCGAATTTCGCCAGCAGGCTTAGAAAGTCGATCGTGCTGACTACGCCATCATCATTTACGTTTTCCGCGCAATGGAAGCAAACTTTTCCATAAGCAGCTAGAAGCAAGAGAAAATCAAGGGTATTGACGGTGCCGTTGTTATCAATATCCTCCCGGATGCATCGCACGGTGACTCGCACAGGAGCAGTCATGGTCGACATACCTCCGTAATCAGTAGATTTTGCTCGTAGGGTATACATTCCCATAGGTGGATTCAACAGGGCTGCGTTCATATAAGGTGCAACGCTGTCTGTTCCGATAAGGACACTGTCGCTATAGAAGTTTACATAATGCACGCCATCATTCGGATCAATAGATATAACTTTTATAGTAAGTGTATCAGGATCGTATAGGGTATCCCTGTCCTCCAGATTTGAGATAATACATGTAGGGGCAAGATTATCACCATAGAATACATTGACCGGCGTAGAGAAAGCGATGGCTCCTTTATGATCCACAGCTTTTGCCTTTAGGGTATGGAATCCTTCCGTAATGTTAATCCAAGTATACTGATATGGGAATTTGAAATCCTCTCCTATCTTGACGTCATCAGCGTAGAATTCAACATAACGGATCTTTCCATCGGGATCACTGGCCATGGCTTTCATCTGTATCGAATCCATCAGCCCATATAGTGTACCTTCAAGCGGATAGGTCAAATCAACAAATGGACGTTTATTTGGCTTGCCGAGCCGGACCCACAAGCGCGGACGTTCAAAACCATTACCTCCTGAAAAGGAGAACCGGCCAGTGACGACAATATCATTGAAAACACCGGATTGATCTTCAAACAAGAGATTAAATGGTGTTTCACTAGACGAAGTGTAATCTCCGAAATAGACATTATTGATAGTCAGTTCTTTCAATGCTATAGTAAGGCCTTCATCATTTCCCTGGCCATAGACACTGATATACGTAAAGCCTTTTTCAGCAAACCAGGCCACAGGCATGGATTTCGTTTCCTGGAAATCCTCAAAATCCCCATCCCGGTTAAAATCGATCTGCCAGAGGATTGTGCCCGTGGCTTGTGTAAACGACATGGAAAAGGAATGGATGTCTCCATAAGTATTGCCCTCACTGTTCCACACAGGTAATCCATCAGGATTCATCTGCCATTGACCCCCGCCTTGCTGACCGGTAGGTACTGCTATGTTCAAACTACTTTCAAATGCCCAGTCCCCATTACGTATACGCCCTGCGATTTCAAAATACGGCTCCGGATCATGTGAGAGTACTGGCTGTGCTGAGATGGAAGTAAACAGAACGCCATGTAGAACCAAAAGCATTACAAGGATGAGCTTATACATCGCGGCAGCCAACCCGGATGGAACATAGGTATCCACACATGTTGAATTTCGAAAATGGCGTAGGGAATTTAACTGAAAGTATCGCTTTGGGTGCATGGGTAAGATGAATAGTTGTGTCGGGATATAAGGCCCGAAAGTAATGGCGTCATCTTAGCCAGGTGTAAATTGAACTCCCTGGAATGTAAAAAGATGATGATGATGGATTAGCCCCCGCCCTCCCGCCGTTTGGCTACAGCGCAAAGCGGGATCTACGTTTTACTTCGACCTGTTTTGCACTATACTCATCCTTACGCATGCAAATCCCGGGGAGGCCAACCATCGGGGTACCAATAGGCTTGCCGTTGGATGGAGATTTCTCCGCCAACTACCGCGATACCTACCGGAATACTAAATTGAATCCTCATTTGAATCATCATGGCTGGCGGCGAGAACGCCATCCAGCGGCCAATTGCTGGAGTAAACACGTCGGTTTGACTCAGTGCATCGCTTCTGCAACGGCACAACGCTTCATCGTTATCAACATTTCAATAGCAGGAATGTGGAGTGTAAAATATTTCTAATGTAAACAGTATTGCTTTACATGACTCACAAGCCATTGCTATCAGGCGTGCGGGCGGTTTGTAAATTTTAACAACGAAATATTTTCTTGTATTTGAAATGGATTCAGATGTTTTCACATGCGATTGCCATTACGATAACTTTCTGATTTATTAACATCGTTTATGATGCTTCGGCAATGATGCGATATACCTTTGAGGCCGTTAAATATGTTTTTTCATAAAGTATCAAACCACTGAGCCATGACACTACTTACTTTCATATTCCTATCCTTGTTGTCCTGGTTTGATCTGTATGATCACAGCAAGCTTACAACTATTTCAAACCAACCACGGACGGATGTTGATCACATGATAACTATCGATAGCATGGATCGTGTCATCTTCAGTCTCGATCAGATCATCATCATCGGCGATGTGGTGGAAATACCAGTTTTTGTAGCTACTGATGACCTTATCAATTCACTCGATTTTTCTATGCTGGTCAATGTCGAGAACCTTGAATACCTCTCCATTATAGAACATGCGGAGGACTTGCAGTATGCGGCTTTCCTGAATCCCAATGACCTGAAGTTGCGTTTTACCTCCAATAGCTTTACGCCCTATCCGGTGGCTCCGTTCCAGGCCATTTCAGTCCGCTTCAGGGTGCTGAGCCCTACATTGAAGAAGGAGGATTTTTCAGACTTCGCCTGCTATCTCAATGGGGAGAAGTGTACCTGTGATCTGCTCCTCAAGGGGGAGGAAATAATGGTGAACAATAAGCATATAGCAACCAACGACATGTTTATATCTCCAAACCCGGCTACAGATTTTCTCTATATCGAATCCGATGAAGAAGGTACGCTTGATATGTTCGATACACTGGGCAGGCCCGTCATCCGTGGCCATAAAGTAAGCAGTTATGGTCCAAACAACATCGATGTACAGCAGTTTCCCAGAGGAAGCTACACGGTGAGAATCATAACTTCCAACCAGATGATCAAGACACAGAAGATCCTGCTGCAGTAATCCATCACCGCATTACCCATTCGCTAACTAATCCATAATCACATACCATTAAATTGAAACCAATGAAAATAGTTTACAACATCTCTTTTTTTGTCATGCTTTGCTTCCACGTAGCTGCCCAGCAAGGGCTGGAAGGTATCATCGTGGAGAAGTATTATGTATCTAATGAAAATGACAAGGTCGTCGATGGGGACGGAGGAGAATTGCCCGTCAACTCTGTCACTTACAGAGTTTATGTAGATATGCTACCCGGCTATATTTTTCAGGCTGCCTATGGAGTGCCTGAGCATGAACTGAAAATCTCTACTACCACCAGATTCTTCAATAACGAAGACAGGGGCAATAGATTTCCAACATACTCCAGAAGTCAGGCACAGAATAATACGGTGATGCTCGACTCATGGCTGTCTGTAGGCGCTGCCCTCAAGGATTATGCAGGTGTATTGAAGACGCAGGATGATGGTGTCAACACCATCGTCAATGCGGATGGCGTGCTTCAGAATGATGATGTAGAAGCAGGAATCCCATTGACGATGCAAGATGGCGCTGTGCTGGCACCAAGTGAGGCCGTCACAGTCGTAGGCTTCTTCGATGCTGATTTATCTGTATTTGATGATGGCAATGCAGGGCCCATCCCAACAGTCATGAGTACACATGATGGCGCCTGGTCTGCGCTCAATGGAGCCATGGGGCCTGATTCCACGGACAATAAAGTACTGATAGGCCAATTTACAACAGATGGTGTCTTTGAATTTGAACTCAATATCCAGATCCGGAATCAACAAACATTAGGCGTTGAAAAGTATGTAGCCCGGGACCCGGTAGGAGATGAAATCCGTTGGTACCAGTTGATCTATAATCAAGAGACGATCGCGGTAGAAGATGAATTTGTATTTCTAAACGATGACCAGATCAATGTATATCCTAATCCGACCACCGGTCTGGTGAAAGTGGATATCGACCGTCAGATTCCTTTGACCGGTGCGGACAACCAGTATACCCTGAGATCTCTGGATGGTGCAGTGGTTGACAATGGAAATATTGCGGCTTACGCTACTGAACTTGAATTGCATCACCTGACGCCCGGTGTCTATATCTTATCACTGCAATTGGAAAACAAATATCAGTATAACGGCAAAGTCGTCGTGATTCGCTAAGGCATCCACATAACTTACAGCGGGAGTTTCATTTACTGATTTTATTTCAACCTTATGTGTACCTGGAGGTTCTGGCTATTGTTTGCCTTGTTGGCAGGTTCCGTGATGCAAATATGTGCGCAGGGAACCTTAAGAGGCAAGGTAACGGATGAAAATGGTGAAGCGCTCATCGGTGTCTCTGTATTCCTGAAAGAAGACGCAAGCATTGGAGCACCTACAGATCTGGATGGTAATTATAGGTTACAGCTCACGAGCGGTGTGGAGCATACGGTGGTCGTTGCTTATGTCAGCTATGCGACGATCGAAGACAAGGTAATGCTAGATGCAGGCCAGGTTATCGTGAAGGATTTTGTCATGGCACCTGCCTCCTTTGCCCTGGGCGAAGTAGAGGTAGTCGCCAGGCAAGAGCGTAGTAACCAGTACTACATGGAGAGCATCAAGAAGAAATCTGCAAGTACACTGGATTATATGTCCGGCGATCTGATGAGCAAGATTGGGGACAACAATATCTCTGCAGCTATATCAAGAGTGACAGGAGTGGCTACCAATGGTAATTTTATCACCGTGCGTGGACTCGGGGACAGATATGTCCAGACCTGTGTGAATGGTTCCCTGATTCCCACCCTGGATCCGTTCACCAATAACATCAAGCTGGATTTATTCCCCTCCAGCTTTATTGATAATATCATCATTACCAAGACGGCTAGCCCGGATATCCAGGGGGACTGGGCTGCTGCTTATATCTCTATTGAGACAAAAGATAATCCGGATAAGTTGTCTATAGGATTCGAAACCAAAGTGGGATATGTGCCTCAGACAAGCCTGAGGAAAGTAATCACCAATGAAAAGAGTAAGACAGACTGGCTTGGATATGACAATGGCTTCAGGGATATCAGTCATGAACAGTATGTGGCCGTCAAAGCCACTCCGACCGCCTATGAGGAGTTTTGCGCCCTGGGCCTGGAAGATTACTTCAGGTCTATTGGTATCACGGAGAGTTGGAATGCAGGGAGTGACATAGGGGAGACTTATTTTAAACTAGGCCTTGTCGAATTGGGATTATTGGGTCCCGCCTTTATCAATGATCAGCAGGCAGTGAATGATGCAAGAAACCAGTATTACAACGGGGAGTATCAGAACCAGGCATTTAAAGTCCTCAATCAGGAGGCAGAAGGATCGCTCAATGATTTTGCCAATAACTGGGATACCTTTGAAGAAACAGCCCCGTTAAATTTTTCGCAAACGTTTTCGATAGGTAACGAAACGAATTTATTCAACAAGCCACTCAGCCTCCTGGGCGGGTTCCGGTATGGTAATGCGGTCCAGTATGATCCTGCCTCTTATTTCAACCGCACACTCTCAGAAGATGTTGATTCGCTCGGCAACCCATTTATCTTCCAACAGTACAAACAGCAGTATGCCCGGTATAACAATGGCTGGACGGCCATAGCGTCAGCGAGATTTAAGTTGAATACGAATAACAGTTTTTCCCTTTTGTTTATGCCCAACCTGATAGGGTCAAACCAGATCAGGGAAGGAGTGGACACGATTGGTTCGACACTCTATCGTCACGCCTACCTGCAAGGTCAGTTTTATGAAGAACGATCACAATATGTGTATCAATACATGTCGGATCATTACAGCGAAGCTACAGGTGCACGGTTCCATTTTTCTGCTTCGTATGCGGATGGAGAGAGCACGGCACCGGATTTCAAGAGCCTGCAGTATTTCTCGGATGATGAAGTGAATTATCTACTGGATAAGACCATCTCCAACGTCAGGCGCAATTTCAGGTACCTGGATGAGGATATTCTTGATGCTAAAGCTTCGGTGGAGTTTCCGCTCAGGGAAAGACCCGGCTATATCAGTAAGTTGAAATTTGGCGCAGCCTATCTTGACAAGCAAAGGGATTTTTTACAGTATACGTATTTGCTTGAATTAGCCAGAGGCGTCACCACCAATTTTACCAATGGACAGTTAAATGAATTGTTTGCCGACGAGAAATTTGATATTCGCCTTGATCCTGTCAGTGGCCTGGAGCGGATTGATATGTTCTACCGGCAATATAATGACCCGGCTAATCATACTATCGGATATAGCAAGGTGTATTCCGGATATGCCATGATTGATGAATCCATTACTGAAAAGATCAGAGTGAGTGGAGGTTTGCGTGCTGAATATTCGGACCTGTTTACGGATGTTAAACTTTTTGATGAACTTGGTTATGCAGCAGATGATCTCAGGCGAAGAACACCAGAACAAGCCTTT
>DATHZY010000321.1:0-2762 GCA_035458325.1 Saprospiraceae bacterium
ATGGATGATCCAACGGATATTAGGCTTGTCGATGCCCATTCCAAAGGCAATGGTGGCACAAACGATTTGTAAACGGTCAAATTGAAAATCTTCCTGGACTTTCTTCCGCGTCGTATTATCGATCTCTGCATGATATGCCGCTGCCTTGTATCCATACTTCTGCAGTGTTTCTGCAATCGATTCCGTCGTTTTGCGAGCGAGGCAGTAAATGATGCCGGCCTGCCCCTTTCTTGCTTTGATAAAGTCCCTGATCTGTTCTATCCGCTGGATGCCAGCCCTGACTGACAACTGGATATTAGGTCTTTCAAAACTGGATAGGTAGGTCTTGGGTTCCTTTAGTTTCAACTGCTGTCTTATATCCTCCTGCGTCGCCCTGTCGGCAGTAGCGGTCAAGGCAAGGACAGGCACATCGGGAAAGTACTGCATCAGTCCGGGCAACTGGGCATATTCAGGCCTGAAATCATTGCCCCAGATAGAAACACAATGCGCTTCATCGATAGCGATCAGGGAGACCTTGAGTGGTGCGATAAACTCAAGAAACTTTGGTGTGAGTGCACGCTCAGGGGAGACATACAGGATCTTGAGGGTTCCGTTGTGAAGGTGATACATGATCTCCCGGCTTTCTTCGGCACTGGTTCCACTATGCAAAGCACCTGAGTTAATGCCATTGGCTCTCAGGGAGCGTACCTGGTCATTCATGAGCGAGATCAACGGTGAAATCACCAGGGCAAAACCTTCCTTAATGACAGCAGGCAACTGGAAACAAACGGATTTACCGCCACCGGTAGGCATGATCACCAATGCGTGTCCGCCATCAAGGACGTGGTGGATTATTTCTTCCTGGTGGGGCCGGAAGGTATCAAAACCAAAATGGGTCTTGAGGGTTTGGTGTAACAGATCAACTGGCATTGTCAAAATTGTTTTCACTGGATAAACTGGTGAATAAATATATGGGCTTTCAGATCATAAAAGCAAGGACCAAAATCCATTTTCTTCTCTGCCGCAGATTTTCACCATTGATTACAACAACGAACTCCCTCTTACCTCTTACTCTCTCACTCTCTCACAAGTGTCGTTCCGCATGGTAAGACGAACGCACGAGAGGTCCGCTTTCCACAAAAGCGAATCCGCGCTTCATACCTTCCTCCTTGTACATGGCAAAAGTATCCGGGTGGACAAATTCGGCGACAGCCAGGTGCATAGGGGTCGGTTGTAGATATTGGCCGATCGTGAGCACATCACAACCATGTGCAGCGAGGTCATCCATCGCTTGCAGCATTTCATCCTGTGTTTCACCGAGACCAACCATGATCCCGGATTTAGTACGCTTGCCGAAATCCTTGATACGTTGGATCTGCTCCAGGCTGCGTTCATATTTAGCCTGAGGGCGGACGAGCCTGTATAGTCTTGGCACAGTTTCCATATTGTGGGATACCACTTCCTGGCCTCCTTCGATCATACGGATCAAGGCATCCCAGTTTGACTTGACATCCGGTATCAACGTTTCAATCGTCGTTAGGGGTGATAATTCCTTCACTTTGGTCACGGTCTGATACCAGATTTCAGCGCCACGGTCTTTGAGTTCGTCGCGGTTGACGGAAGTGATGACCGCATGCTTGACTTGCATGAGGGCGATGGCTTCGGCTACACGACGAGGTTCATCTTCATCATATTCGTTTGGACGACCCGTCTTGACAGCGCAGAATGAACATGAACGGGTACAGACATTGCCCAGGATCATGAAGGTAGCGGTTCCTGCACCCCAGCATTCTCCCATATTCGGGCAGTTGCCGCTCTGGCAGATAGTATGCAGGTTGTAAGTGTCTACCAGGTGGCGCACTTTCTTGTATTCCTCCCCTATCGGGAGTTTGACACGCAGCCAATCCGGTTTTCTGGCCCGGGGCTGGGATTCTGTGACGTTCAGGTCAATCATGGAAGCGCAAAGTTAGTAGTTTTCAGTTGACCGGATGGCGGTGTCCAAAGTGAAGAGTGAAAAGTGAAAAGTGAAGAGTGAAAAGAGGCGAAGGCGAAGGCTGAGGCTAAGGAAAGATGCTGAAAGCATGCTCTACCAGAAAAATCGATGATTACAAAGCATCGATCCAAGTGCCGTAGGCACGACCGATTGTGTAAAGTGGGGTTTTAACCCCACTAAAAAAGGCGAAGACATAGAAAGTGAAAAGTGAAAATGAATCGCAGTCACAAATAAGCATATAAGCGCTATAAGCCATAAGCAACCCATCAACCCATCAACTCATCAACAAATAAATATCATATATAAAAAAACATTCACTATATTCGTACCGCTCCCTCCTTAGTCTCTCACCCCTTTTTCATTTTTCAACCATTTAAAAATTCAATAATGAGAACAATGAAAATTGTTGGCGTGTGCCTTTGGCTTGTCCTTTCAATGGCTTGCAAAAAAGAGGATGAAGTTTCCAATTGCCTGAAACTGGAGGGTGTCTGGCAATGTGAATCCTGGAAAGAAGACGGTGAAGAATTTTTCGGCGACACCATC
Organism: Saprospiraceae bacterium; assembly: GCA_035458325.1. Lineage (GTDB taxonomy): Bacteria > Bacteroidota > Bacteroidia > Chitinophagales > Saprospiraceae > Opimibacter. The sequence continues at coordinate 2,516 of DATHZY010000321.1, forward strand.
TTCATTACCGATGTGGAACTCACATTTAAAAAACTGGATGGGGTCCAGGGCGACTACACCATGGATATCACCTACCTGATCGGAGGCACAGAAATGATTATAGGTGCTTACGTTGTCAATGAATCCTGTGATGAGGTCACGATTACGCCTAAGGCGGGAACCCCCACAACGTATGACTTTACGATTTCTGGTGACAAACTGACACTTGCCGGCAATATCAATGCGGTGGAGATCGAACTGCAATTCA
>DATHZY010000322.1:0-4451 GCA_035458325.1 Saprospiraceae bacterium
TGCCAGAGATTTCTTCCAATCCAGAAAGCCAGGATGATGATTAAGGAAACCCAGGCTGCATAGATGCCAAACCAATTCCTTCGAATACTTGGCCAGTATCGGCCGCCGAACAATGAAAAACCATAACCTGCAAGGGCATAGATGAAAGCCGGGATTAATAAAGCATTGAGCTGGAATGCTTGTCCGAATTGCCCATGCAACATTTGGTGTACGGCCCTTTGTGAACCACATCCCGGGCACATCCAACCTGTAACCGATCGGAAAGGACATTTTGGAAATGGAAATAACCACGGATCCAGCAGTCCATAAATTACAATTGCCAGGATACCGCCAATTCCCAGGAAAATGGTAGTGCGATTCAATTATAATTCAATACCTGATGAGCCCACGCTTGAAAATACACTGAGCACCATGATGAGTAAATACAAGAAGATGATGACGAAACCCGTGATGAATGAAATCTTTACCCACTTAGCTGCGTCCTGGCTCGCCTTGATTGCAGCTTCTCGTTGACCGCTGTTCCAGAGCGTTTCGACCTTAGTCGCATGAATGATGCCCACTATCCCAAAGGGTATGCAGCAAAATAAAGTCACCAGGACAGATTCTATAAGCCATGTCTTCGGTGGCAGCAGCAGGACCGGATTGGTATAAGGCTCGCTGACGGCCGGTGGTAAGGGTGGCGTATTCGCAAACAAACCTTCCAGATCGCTTAGATTACGGGCAGGCACCCAGTCGGGGAGGCCATCCTTCCATACCAGGGTTGATTCGCTGATATTTCTTTCCTTCAGTTGATCTATTGTAAAGGGACCAAACCGCTCTTTACCATCCGTGTAATAATAATGCACCATAAGGATTGAATTGAGGTATTAAAATAATCAGAAAACTGTAGCCGCATTAAATTTCTTCCCCGTCCTTCAGGATGTCAGGCCTTCTGGCCATAGTCCTTTGAAGGGATTGTTGATATCTCCACTCCTCAATTTTGGCTTCATGACCACTCAGCAATATTTCAGGTACTTTCATGCCCTCCCAATCTGCCGGACGGGTGTATACGGGAGGTGCCAGCAAATCATCCTGGAATGAATCCGTCAATGCAGATGTCCCGTCGTTGAGTACCCCGGGAATCAGCCGGCCAATAGCATCGACAAGCACCGCTGCGGCGAGTTCACCGCCACTCAGCACGTAATCACCAATGGATATTTCCATAGTCACAAACTTCTCCCGGATCCGCTCATCGATACCCTTGTAATGTCCACAGATCAATAACAACCGAGATCGGAGCGACAACTTGTTTGCCAGCGATTGATTGAGCGTAGTCCCATCCGGGGTGAGGTAGATAATCTCGTCATAAGCTCCCTCTGCCTGGAGTTTACGAATGGCATCAGCTAAGGGCTGGGCCATCAGGACCATCCCTGCACCACCGCCAAAGGCATTGTCATCAATTTGATGATAGCTACCAATACCAAAGGTCCGGAGATCAATGACCCGGACCTTCAGTAAGTTCTTATCTGCAGCACGCTGCAGGATCGAATGTGAAAACGGACCTTCCAGGAGTCCCGGGACTACAGCCAGAATGTCAATCTCCAACATTACATTTTGATTTACCAGATTATTCTATACCTAACAACTCAATCTCAAATATCAAAGTAGAGTATGGCTTGATTGTAGGACCTGCTGCTCTGTCGCCATAGGCCAGGTCATAAGGGATATAGACTCTCCACTTTGAACCGATGGGCATCAGTTGGAGTATTTCAGTCCATCCTTTGATTACCTGGTTGAGCGGAAATGAAATCGGTTCACCGCGATCCACGGAACTATCAAATGTAGTACCATCGATCAGGGTGCCATGGTAATGCACATTGACAGTCTCTGTAGCTTTTGGTTTGCGGCCGTCGCCCATCTTGAGTACCTCATACTGCAGTCCGTTATCCAGCGAGATAACACCAGGCTTGCTCTTGTTGGCCTTGAGAAAGTTTTCACCGGCTACTTTGTTGGACTCATGGGTTTTGCCCTTTATACGAGCGGACCCTTCACGAACAATGATATTACATTGCTCGGGTGTGTATAAGGTTGGTTCACCCTTGATAGATAATTTCAGACCTGCATAAATCATTTCTGTGTTGAGGTCACCGAATCCTTCTGAACGAAGGTTGCCACCGATCAGGACACCCAGACTATAGGCGAGGCTGTCATCGACTGACTTAAATTGTTGTGCTTTCACTGTGTTGTCCATAAATGATAATAAGAGTAATAGGATGGTTAGATGTTTCATGATTTTTTCATTTCAGCATAATACATAAAATAGTAAGGTATCGTCTCAATTCCCTTGTAGAAATTGAATAAGCCATAGTGTTCATTCGGTGAGTGAATATCATCTGTATCCAGTCCGAAACCTAACAGGACAGTCTTGATACCCAGGATAGATTCGAATAAGGCCACAATCGGAATACTGCCACCTGATCTTTGTGGCAGAGGTGCCTTACCAAAACTCTTCAACATGGCTTTGGACGCAGCCTGGTATTCAATTGTATCTGTAGGTGTCACTGCGGGATGACCTCCATGATGTGGAGTCACTTTGACTGTAACGGATGGAGGAGCAATGCTGGTAAAATGGTTTCTAAACATCTCTGTGATCTTATCCGGATCCTGGTTAGGAACCAGACGCATGCTGATTTTGGCAAACGCCTTTGAAGGCAAGACCGTTTTTGCACCTTCCCCGATGTACCCACCCCATATTCCATTCACTTCCATAGTGGGCCGGATAGAGGTTCGCTCAAGTGTGGTATAACCCTTTTCACCCATCAATGCATTCACATTGAGTTCTTTCTTGTAATCTGCTTCATTGAATGGCGCCATATTCATCTGCTTCCGCTCTTCGTCCGACACGATTTCCACATCATCATAGAAACCGGGAATGGTAATGTGCCGGTCAGCATCATGCAAGGACGCAATCATACTGCAGAGTACATTCGCCGGATTAGCTACTGCTCCTCCAAACACACCGGAATGCAGATCTTTGTTAGGTCCAGTTACTTCAACTTCAACATAACTCAGACCTCTCAGGCCGGTCGTGATGGAAGGAACATCATTGGCTATAATACTCGTATCAGATACGAGGATCACATCGGCACCAAGCCTTTCCTTGTGGGACTCAAGGAAATGGCCCAGATTGACGGATCCAACTTCCTCTTCACCTTCAAACATCACCTTAACATTGCACGCAAGCTGGCCGGCAGAAAGCATAGCCTCGATCGCCTTGACATGCATATAGAGTTGACCTTTGTCATCACATGCACCGCGGGCATAAATTTTATCATCCTTGATGACGGGCTCAAAGGGAGGTGATGTCCATAAATTGAGCGGATCTGGCGGCTGGACATCATAATGGCCATAGATCAGAATCGTTGGCAATGTCTCTGACACTTTTTTCTCGCCATAAATTATCGGATGGCCTTTCGTAGGGATGATCTCTACTCCATCCATTCCGACCCGTTTCAGTTCGTCACTGAGCCAGTTAGCGGCCCTGAGCACATCATCCTTGTACTTTGTATCTGCACTGATAGAGGGAATCCGTAAAAATTCCAGCAATTCATCCAGAAATCGCTGGCGGTTAGCCTGGATATATTGTTGTACTGCTTCCATGTAATTCGACTGTTTATGAGTATTTTATAAGGTTTTTAGCCAGTGGATACCCGGTTATTAACCTGCCTGCAAGGTACACATTCAAAAGAAATCAGCGACCGGTGAACGACAAAAGCCCGATGATGAAAGACAAAGAAATGACCCTCCTGGGGCCAATTACTAACCAGCATCTCAACAAAGGCTTATTTTTACTGCATCTTACCATTATAAACCGAATGGCATCCTTCAGGCTTCCTAATAAAGCACGCTTCCACATTTCCTTGCTGACCTTGCTGTTGCTGTCTGCTGCTCAGGGGATTAACTCCCATGCAAGGGATTGTGCTGAGGGCCATGTACCAAGGCTTTCCGCGTCTAAAATGGATTCGTCTGGAATTAAACGTGCCACCCATCTTAGTAATATGAATTTCATGGCCTTTCACGGGCCAGAGAAAGAGGGTGACTCTGCCGTTTCACCAGATGTCCTTCAACAATGGAAGGAACTGTATGCTAAAATAAGGGAAGAGGAAAAAGCAGTGCAAAACCTTTTCAGGGATGCGACAAATGCACAGTTTAAAGCCGGAACCCAACTCCGCAGTGCTGAATTAAAAAAAGAAATGATTGATCCGGTGCTGCTGGCTACTCTCCAGACTGCATTTGACAAGAGTGTTGCTGATCTTAAAAATGCCAATCTGCAACAAAAAGAGATTAAGAAACTGGTTGAAAAAGCAAGGAAAATAAATGCCAAACCCGGAAGCATCACGGAGAAGAAAGTAAGCGGGATGCGCACAACTTATAATAATTATCTGGCCCGATACAAACCCGGTCAGCCCCCT
>DATHZY010000323.1:0-6961 GCA_035458325.1 Saprospiraceae bacterium
GGACTCTATTTTAGTGAATCATCGCCAAAGTGGCAGAAATTCAATACATCCAACCGCCTGCCTTCCATTTTTATAATCGAAGGGAATTCCAGATTTTTCTTGTCCAGGACCTGGTATAGAAATCGATACTATACGCTCCTGACATGGGATCAACTCCTTTGTACATAGAACTCTCCAGTTGAAGCAGATGGTGGATATTCCGGTTAGCGCGTTTGTAAAAAACAGGTATATCCTGCCTGGAAGAATGGTGGATGCACACCGTTTGGGATCCAGCCAGGGATGCAGCAAGCGCTGACATGGATGCCCTGATCAGGTAATGGTCAGGCGACTCCTGGGCTGATTCGTAAATATGGCTTTCCAGATATTGACCTGGCAGTTCAACTGACGAGGGGATAATTTGAGCATGAAGATTGTACCACAATAAGTGAAGTACTCTGGCCTGGATGATGTGTTTGAAATATCCTTTATCAGCCTCAAGTGACAGAATACACTTCTCCAGGAATGCACCAGGTTGGAATCCAATCTTTGTCCAGCCATTCATATCTTCAATCAGCCTGTTTATAACAGCAGCAGTCTTCACGTCCCAGTTGCCTGAAGATTCAATCCGGTAAATAAAGCGAACTGAATGTAACAGCGCGTGGTCCCGATCTGTAGGAGGAAGTAGCTTTTCTAAGGAGGGGGAAGATGCTTCCCGACTAATACGTATCAGATCATTTGACCCGCTTTCTTCCAGCTGTTGTAGTGTACTTACCTTAAACTCGTCCATCTGATACGATACGGTAATCAAGTCCTTGAAAACGCCAGTGAACCACTCAGCGTCATACAACTCCGAATCATCAGATGAGTATAGTATCAGCGACCGGGTATCCTGCCGGAGCGCATCGAGTATTTGCTGATTGATGGCAGAGGCCTGTTGACCTGATGTTGAAATACACTCCGCGATGAGTGGTGGCTGAGCAAATAAAGAGGAAGGAAGGGAAACGGCTTCTTCATTGATATCATCGCGATGTAACAAAGGCATCAGCGGCTCGCCAGGCCACCATTCCGATTGCAATGACGCAATCGTTTTTTGCTTCAGGTCCGATTCGATCTGCCTGATCCATTGCTCTTTTGAAACAGAGCCAAATGTATATGCCCACTCCTTCATGCTGTGGACAATATTAGGCATTACCCGTGAAAGAAGGAAAAGTACTCTTCTATAGACCCCCGGAATTCCTTTTTTCAAAGTGGTATCTTTATGTGATGAGTTCGCCGCAAAAGCCTGTATATCTCGATTATCACGCTACCACACCAGTAGAGGAGAGGGTACTCGAGGCGATGTTGCCATGGTTCACTCGTGAATTCGGGAATCCGGCAAGCCGTTCACATGCCTATGGCTGGAAAGCAAGTGAAGCCGTGGAGATATCCCGGAGCCAGGTAGCTGATTTGTTACATGCAGATCCGAAATCCATCATTTTTACATCCGGCTCTACAGAAGGACTCAACATGGCCATCAAAGGGCTGGCAGAAACTTCAGGCCATATAGGTAAGCATATTATTACGGTTGCCACAGAGCATCACGCTGTGCTGGATACCGTTGACTGGCTGAAACGCAAAGGTTTTGAATTGTCCATTTTACCTGTTGATAGCAATGGCAAACTGGACGCTGAATATCTCAGGAAGGCTATCAGGAACGATACTATCATGGTGATCGTCATGTGGGCCAATAATGAAACGGGTGTCCTCCAGGATATAAAAGAAATCGGATTGATTTGTCATCAGGCCGGAGTGCCGTTGGTATGTGATGCTACGCAGGCTGCCGGTAAGATAGAAATTGATCTTACCCAAATTCCTGTAGATATACTGACTATCTCCGCACATAAAATGTATGGACCAAAGGGTACAGGAGCCTTATACATCAATCCTTCGCTCAGGTTAAAGCCGGCTGCTTTGATTCATGGAGGAGGCCATGAAAGAGGCTATAGGTCGGGCACCTTGAATGTGCCAGGTATTGTCGGTATAGGTGCGGCCAGTATTTTACGAAAGGAGAACCTACCTGCAGATCAGGATCGTATCCTGCCATACCGTGATTTATTGGAGAAAACTATTCTAAGTGCTTTGGAAGAAGTCAGCGTCAATGGTCATGTCGACGACCGCTTGCATACCGTATCAAATCTAAAGGTAAGTTATGTGGAAAGTCAGGCGGTCATGACACGATTCAGAAGTGATCTGGCCATCTCATCGGGATCTGCATGTAGTTCTGCAAATCCGGAACCATCCCATGTTCTACTGGCTATGGGACTGACTCCGGCAGAAGCAAAGGGTTCTTTCAGAATCAGCCTGGGCGTGCCGACCACCCTGGCAGAGATCGAAATTGCCGCCAGGATCTTTATTGAAGCCGTTGAGGCAGAACGGGCACAAAGCCCTGTCTGGCAAATGTTTAAGCAGGGCATTGATGTGTCCGGAAATAGCTGATAGGGTAAACTATTCTAACGGCGATCTTGTTATCTTTGCTCGAGGACATGATTGGGTGATGTCAGCCTTTTAATCAATCAAATTATATTATGCTTTTTGTTGCCGATAGTGCGAAGGATAGGATTCTGGAAGTCCTGGCAAGTGAGAACAAGTCACTGGCGGAATATTTTGTGCGCGTGAGCGTTACCAGCGGTGGCTGTTCAGGCCTTTCCTATAAGCTCGATTTTGACAACGATCTAAAACCAAGTGACCAGGTATTTGAGGATAAAGGCATACGGATGGTCACTGACCTCCGAAGTTTTCTTTATGTCCACAATACCATCCTTGAGTTTTCAGGTGGCCTTGAGGGCAAAGGCTTTTACTTTAGCAATCCTAATGCTTCAAGGACGTGTGCGTGTGGAGAAAGTTTTTCAGTTTGAGTTTACGTACGCTAACGTTATTATTAATAATCCAACATTGCCCTTATCGTTTCGATCACTTTTCCAACTGAAAGGATCATCTCCTTTTCCAACACTTCATTCAATGGAACAGCTGGCATGTCGGTTGATCCAATCGTCCTGACCGGTGCATCAAGCGATGTCCAGCAATGCTCCTGTATCCGTGCGGCAATGGTCTGAGCAAATGAATTTGAAACAGTATCCTCGGTAACCACGAGGCAGCGGCCATGTTCCCTGACCGTTTTGTAGATTAACTTTTCATCTAAGGGGACAAGGCTTCTCAGATCCAGGATGGTGATGCGTCCTTCAAATTCCCTGGCAGCTTTCAATGCCCAATGCACACCCATTCCATAGGTAACAACACATAGCGCTTCACCCTGGGCAATCGTTTCCTGATTTGCTTCTATGACGATTCGTCCTTCACCTAAAGGAACCACATAGGCTTCATCAGGTAAAGGGGTTTTGGCAGTTTCTGTGTTAGCCACCTTGCTCCAGTACAGCCCCTTATGTTCGAAGATCACGACCGGATTTGGATCATAATAGGCAGCTTTCATTAAGCCCTTCAGATCGGCACCATTGCTCGGATAGACTACTTTCAATCCTTTGATATTGCATACCACAGTTTCCACACTTGAGGAATGGTAAGGTCCGCCGCTTCCATACGCGCCAATAGGTACGCGCAAGATCATACTCACCGGCCATTTACCATTGGACAAATAACATGACCGGCTGACTTCAGTAAAGAGTTGATTCAAGCCAGGCCATATATAATCGGCAAATTGTACCTCCACAATAGGTTTCAGGCCAACTGCAGACATTCCAACTGTTGATCCGACAATAAATGCTTCCTGAATAGGGGTATTAAAAACACGATCATCCCCAAATTTCTGTGCAAGGGTAGCGGCTTCCCGGAATACACCACCAAGACGACTGCCTACATCCTGACCATACAGAAGGCATTCCGGATGCTTATGCATGAGTTCTTCAATAGCGATCAGGGCACTGTCCACCATGACTTTTACTTCAGCGCCCTCGGGTTGCCGGACACCGACTTCAGATGTGATTGGGGTAGGGGCAAAAGCATGCGTGTAGAGGTCAGCCGGAAGCGGGTTCGCGGCATTACGGGCTTTTTCAAAGTCAGCTGCCACCGTTTCAATGGACTTTGTTTCAATTCGCTTGAGTTGCAAAGCAGACCACCCATCTAATAGCATCGTGCTGATCAGTTTGGGATACGGATCCTGCTGCCTGTCTTCTTCAAGATCATCCCTGTACCATTCCATACGCACACCTGAAGTATGGTGGTTCAGCAAGGGAACTTTGGCATGCACCAGGAATGGTCTTCGTTCTTTCCTGATCAGGCCGATCACTTCCTGCAGCGTTTCATAGCAGAGCTTGAAATCAGTTCCATCTATGCTTCGGGCTTCAATGCCTTTAAAACCCTTGGCATACTCAGCCGCATTCATCGCGCGTGTCTCTTTGGCATTGGCTGAAATGTCCCATTCATTATCCTGTACCAGGTAGAGGATGGGTAGCCTTTTCAAGGCAGCCATTTGAAATGCCTCTGCGACTTCACCTTCCGTCACAGAAGCATCACCCAAAGAGCAAACTACAACAGGTGGTTTTTTCCAGTGACCTAGCTTACGATGTTCCTGGTAGGCGATTCCCATCGCTACTCCTGTTGTAGGAATCGCTTGCATGCCGGTGGCAGAAGATTGATGGGGGATTTTTGGCTTATCATCATCCTTTAGGCTCGGATGGCAGTAATACGCCCTTCCTCCCGAAAAAGGATCATCCTTCTTCGCCATCAACTGGAGCATCAATTCGTAGGGCTGCATTCCGATCGAAAGCATCATCGCATCATCCCTGTAATATGCTGACAACCAGTCATCGGGCGTTAATTGCATCCCCAGAGCGATCTGGATGGCTTCGTGTCCTCTTGAGGTAGCATGGACGTATTTTGACACTTCTTTGAAATGAGCTTCAAAAAGGTCAGTCATTGCCTTTGCTGTGGTCATTAGACTGAAAGCCTTTTCCAGTATTTCAGACCAGCGTACCGGCTCTGCTTTATCTTTTTTCTTGTTTTTTTCCTTAGCCATGACGGATGCCAAAGATAGAGATTGAATCGTGGTACAAAAGCAATTGGAAATTGGATCGGCAAAGGAGACAGATGGATTGCTGTCAATAGAGTTTATATTTAAGGCCAAATTGGATAGCAAATGGATGATTTTAATGGCTTGATCAGCAAGGTTCAGAGATACCAAAGTGTACTCGCCAATACCAAGACTTATCGCGAACGATGGACTTCAACCCTTAAGGACATGATTATCAGCGAATTAGAAAATATGTTAAAGGTTTCAGGTTTGCAAGGCACGATAGAGGCTACGGATAAGGTCAAACATCTCGAGTATATCATCCTTTCTCTGGGTACTGAAGAAAGCGGTATAGCCGAAGTCATCAATGATAAATTGCATAAGCCTTTGATTAAGACTAATGGCTCGCTTATATACCAGCAATTGTACAATGGTAAAGTGCAGGTGATGATTATCTATCCTTTTATAGAAGGATTTGGAGATCCACGTCCACCGAAAGTCCTGTCAATCTACAGACCGGAAGAAATCAAGACACCTTTTTTACTGAGGCACATGGAGGAATTTATCAAGGAAATTACGCTGTGGGAAGATTTTGATGATGATGATCAGGCCGCAGCTAAAATTGGCTTTAATGTCCAGAGCCTGGCCGCTGTAAAGCCCCCTGTGACCGAGGGTTAACCCTTTCAGCCTTAGGTAAGCAAACTACGCAAAGGAAGGCGGATCCTGTGATTTTCCCTGTTGAGGAAATCCTTTTTGAAAAATAGTAAACCGAAGTGAAAACAGTCGACACTTTGCGTCACTTCCGGCAAGGCAATTAGATTTTTCCATCCAGCCGTCATATCCGCTGACCAATAAATATCATCAACGATGATGATCGTTTGATCAGCCATACATGGTTTTAATGCCTGGTAGTATTTCCACAACGCCTCGGAGGTATGATGACCATCCAGGAACAGAAGGTCGATAGGCCTGTCCCTTGATACGCCATTGGTTATAAATGTATCGAATGACATATTGTGAAGTTGGATATTGTCAAGCCTTAATTGGTCAAATACCTTTCGTGCCACGGTTGCAACACCAGGATCGCCTTCTACCGTATCAACTCTTGATGTGGGATTACCGATAGCAAGGTAAGCGGCAGATATACCAAGGGAAGTACCTAGCTCTACAATCTGAGTGGATGTAGTAAAGGAAACAAGACGGTACAAAAACCTGCATTGAAATGGCAGACTCAGTGCATGCCTGGCGATCCGGGAGATAGAGTCCGTATTGTCCGATAATGGATAGGCAGTACCTGCACCGAAATCATGCCGTTTAATGACTTCAGCAGATTGACTCAGATACCTGCGTTTTTTTTCGATGCTTTCAAATAAAGGATGTGAGATCCGATCATCGCAGCAATAGGTAAATAAACTGAAAAGGAAGGGAGAATGAAAGGAATCCCAGCGTTTGGATCTGAAAAAGTGAGACAGATATTGGGTCGCTGTATACATTCTGCTCATCGGGAGCAAAGTAAATATATGTTTCCCATATTCGGGAAATGAAGGTCATATTCCCGGCTTTGGGATTGCCTTCCGGCTGGAAGGAACCGAAGGTGTCGGATGAGCGACATAATTTGAAATGACTGATTTAATTGGGAATGTTACATTTGTCTGTTACTCAGTATCATAAATCCAACCAAAATGAAGGCACGTTTTTTACCCATTCTGTTTCTTTCCTCTGCCATGATCAATTTATATGGTCAGGCCCAGTTTGCTAATCGAAATGATTTGCTGGCCGAAAAAGATCAGCATAGTGCTGTTCCCGTTGGTATTGCAGATATGAATGGCGATGGGTTGGATGATATTGTTACGCTCAATTTTGGGTCCCGGCTTTTTGTCCAGTACCAGACACCTGAGCCGTCACGGCCTTATGTGCGGTATGAGTTGCCTGTGACCATCGCAGGTGGTGAGCAAAATGATATCTGCCTGGCAGATTTTA
>DATHZY010000324.1:0-5964 GCA_035458325.1 Saprospiraceae bacterium
AAGAGAGTGAGAAGTTTTTACGTGGTAGTTACAAACTACCTTGCAATGCTTGCGTCTGTAGATTTTGTCTTTGTTATGGATTTGAAGTTACAAACTTCAAATAGCGTAGTTGAAGCATCATGTTTCGACCACGATCAGCACACCGCTTTTCATTTTTCATTTTTCACTTTTCATTTTTCACTTAAACCTTTCCATTAGCTTCTGGTAAGCCGGATACTCCCTCAGCTCCATCAGATCAGGATCATGATCAAACGTAATCCACAAATCATATTTCTGGCCCTTGTTGATAGAAGCTTCAATCCTGGCGACCGCCTTGTCCTTTTCACCGGCAATGGCATAGATACGTCCCACATTATATTCGGTCGCACCATAATCGAAGGGTGGTTTCAATGACTCCAACTGGTCGATGATTTTCTTCATCTCTGCTTTGTTGCCCTGCTTTGCATAGACCATCCCCATCTCCACCAGTATTCTTGTATCATCAGGATTTAGAATTCGGGCTGACTTATAAGTTGCCAGAGCCTTGTCAAGTTGATTGTTGAGATAATAACTCTTTCCCAGCATACGTCCCAGACCGGGATAAGGCAGATGTGCTTCAATGGACCTTTGTGCGTAACGGCTGGCCATAGCTGCGTTATCGCGCAAGAGAAATAATCTGCCGGCGAGGTAATTCAGGTATTCCCAGGATTCTTCATACGCCGGATTACTCCGTGAATCTGAGATGAGTTGATCTATCTGTGTAGTGTCATTTTTATAGACATAATACATGATCAGGGTGCCATAATCCTTACGCGTTTGGAGGGCACTTTTGATCTTTGGGGCCAGCAGGTCTGCCAACGACATACTATCTATGTCCAATGCAGCCCACATCGCCAGTTCTAAACGGTCTGCACAGTATGAACATCCCGCAATCTGGATACTATCAGATGGAATGTCTTTAAAAAAGGTAAGCGCCTGGCGTGGATCGTGCCGGTACATCAGCGCCAGTACCATGGCCGAATTGTTGGTGAACATATCCCTGGGGTCTACCGCATATTCGTTCAGGAAATAGGCATAGGCTTCATCATTTTTCCCATTCACATCCGCCGTGTGATAGTTGAGCATGTTCCGCTCACGGTCATCCAGTTCCGTAAACTTCCTGCGGATGACTTTGATGGTGTCAAAAGCAGCCTGGGGTTGTTTTTGATTATAAAAGAAGTCAAGCATTAAGAAGTAAGGATCAATAAATCCTTTATCCAGGCTGATGGCTTTGTTGAGCTGCTCTTTCACATATGCAGTATCATCGCTGCGCCACGCTGACCTTGCGGCCATGTAGGCCTTGTAGGCATCATAATTGGGAGGAGTCAAAACCTTATCATTCCGGCTCGCCCAGTATCCTTTGATATTGCCCGACATCGCCTGTATACATTCCATAGGGTCTTCAGTACTACATCTTACCTCCTCGAGGGGTTGGATGATTTTGCCGGAATGGAGGTTGGTAATCCATCCGCTCATCATGATCGAATCACGACCTATCTTCATAAAGTTGGCCTCGACAATATTCACTGCACCGGTCAGTGAGGCATACTGCTTCCTTCCCCTGGCCGTGGTGAGGCTCAACCCGGATAGGTGGATCATCTCACTGGCCGATTCATACGACACCACATTGGCTTCGGGCGTACTACTGAGTTCCTTCGTAATCCAGTGCGATGCCATCTGGGATACATGATCAAAGGAAGGATCACCGGTATTGTTGGTAAACAAAGGCACTGAGATGGACTCTACGGTAAAAGGGTCTCCAAACAAATTGCCCTGGACCCGGTTGCTGAAATACCACCAGGCAACTATGCCCACGATCAGTATTGGAACATACCTCCAATATTTTTTCAGGTCAGGTATTTGGGTCATGGCTGATGGCACACTCAGGCCTTCATTGGTGACCACAAATACATCGATTGGGGTGCTGACGTTTTTCAATTTCTTTCGTCCGAGTGACCTTGTCCGTATCTCCGGATGATTGGTCAGCTCAGACTGTACCCGACCGGATACATAGATCGACCCGGGGATCCCGGATGCCTGGATACGGGAAGCAATATTGACACCGTCTCCAAACACCGTTTCATCCTTAAAGACTATGTCCCCGACGTGTATGCCTATCCGCACCGGTATGGGATGCTCCGCCTTGTAGGCTTTCTGCATTGCGATAGCACAGTGCACAGCATCCAGTGCGCTCTCGTAGATGCTCAGACTGCCATCACCATAGAATGCGATGACCCTGCCACTATACTCAGCCGTATATTTTTCAAGAAATTGCCGGTGGATCGCGACCTTCTTAAGCGCCGCAGCTTCATCCTTCTGGACAAAGGCCGTATACCCCTCGATATCCGTAAACATGACGGCAGCTAATTTCCTTACTTCCTTCTCAGCCATGCAGGGGATTGTGGGATGTCATATTTCAAAGGTATGAATTCTGACTTATCTGGGAATACTACCAGGTTTGCCGCTGGATGGAGTTCTCTCCGCCAGCCACGAATAATTCTTTGTTTGTATTCTTTAAAAGAATTCCTACATTTAATAGTCTCTTCTCAATCTGGCCGTCCTGGCTTTTTCCCTTCCCGATGGCAATCCCATGCACATACGGCGCGCCAGAGAGACACTGATGGTGTATTCAATCACTCCTTAAATATTTAAACAAAATGAATTTCCAAAAATTAGCTATTGCCACGGTCGCAGGTGCCGTATTTCTTTTACTGCTGGACATGGTGTGGTATACCATGATCATGACAGAGAGCATGGATATGCCAAACATGAGGCCTGAGCCAGATATGATGTGGATGATCATCAGCTACGTTATTGTTGCCTTAGCCTTTGCTGCCATTTACAGCAAATGGTCCGGAGGTGGCAGCAAGGTCAATTCCGGATTAAACTATGGTCTCTGGATCGGCTTGTTAGCTGGACTCGGCATGAATCTCATGTGGTTTTCACTCACAACCTCCATGACCCTTAATCAGGTTTTATCTGATTCAGTGTACACCATCGTAAAGTATATCATCGCTGGTATTATCGTTGCCTTTGTTTATGGTATGGGCAGCGGTGACAGAGGAAAAGCCTCCGGTGGAGGGGAATAATTGATTTTGACCAACTTAAAATAATGGGGGTTCAAGATTTTGAACCCCCATTATTTTTAAATCCGCTCTGATAAAACCTTCCAGACCGTATTCGCATCCCGTGTCCCGGCCTGGGTCACAAAATAACCAAAGTGATGATTGGTGACCGGATCGAGGATCTGGTTTGCTTCATTCCTTCCTTCCCATAATTCCTTACACTGCAGGCTGCGCACAGGAGCAAACAAATCATTCGGCTCATTGCTGTTCATCCAGTTGCCCAATCTTGATTTAGCTTTTTCAAAAAAGCCATCATAGGCACCGCCTGAATCATCCATGCCAGCTGCATCACCAGAAATCACTGTGTAGCGTGTACCCGGGTCTTTACTGGCATTGAGTTTATTGATAAAATCAGAATTCGGGTCGATCTGCCCGAGGGATCCCCCCAGGTCTGATGCGGTCTTTAGAAACTTAAGCAATATCCCTGAAAAAGGGATGATGTTAGGAATGAAATTGATCGCCAGGTCAAGCGCCGTCTGCGCCCATTTGACATATCCATCGATCTTTCCGTACATCGAGCCATTGTTAGGTGTACCGACCAGGACGCAATGTTCCACAAACGCACTTCCCCCCTCCTGTTCGATCATCCATCTGGCGATAAGCCCCCCCAGGGAATGGCTGATAATAGTGATGCGTTTCTCATCTTTTCCAAAACCAAATTCAGCCAGCGTTGTCTGGAGCATTTTGGCCGTTTCATCGAGAGGCGTATTGAGGCTCTCATAATCGTAGACGAGAATGAGATCATACCCTTGCAGATTGGCTGCAGGCAGATTGTCATGGATGGCCTTCACCATCGACAACCCGTCACCTGCCATTCCATGGAGTACAAGTAATACTTTCTTTGCCTTACCGATTTTGATTCCAATACTTTCCCGCTGCAAGGCTATGGACCCATCATCCAACTTCTGGACATACCTGAGCTGATTGACTTCCTGCTCAAGAGCAACCTTGCACAATGTCATCTTCAATGACTTGAAAATGCTTCGCTCCCCTGCTCCATCCCGGCTGGTGACATCAGGGATCTCACGGATACGTATATGTGTTCCGTCGGCATCGGAAACCGCATCTCCCACTACACGGAAATGATGTCCGTCAAAGGCCACCGGCAGTATCATTTCATTTGCTTCAACCCCCTGACGCAAGGTAATCTCCAGGGGCTGTTGTTCAAGTACCTGATCATTGTCTATCCTGATATCATTGATCTCGATTACATTCTGCGTCTGCTGGCTCCTGCTGGGACTAAAGTCCATCATCTGTACCTTATCGCCTTGCTGTAATCGTGCGAAGGCATGTACCGGTCCTGCGCTTCTCGTATTGGCCTCAGCATGGCCTATACTAACCGAAGCAGTGATCCCCGGATGTGCCTTGATGGTGATATTTCCATCCGCCAGGGACACATCATTCGATCCAGTAAGTGTATTATCCTGTCTCACCATCGTAACGGCGATATCCATTGACGCCCAGTCATCAAATACTTTTTCAGGTGTTGGTTCTCCCAGTATGTCCCGATGCGTACCAAGGCCACTTTGCAAAAACTGTTGATAATCGAGTTGTTCCGTCGTCACCAGTAATTTAAAGTGACAGGTGTCTTCCGGATTATCTTTGGCGGGTCCCCAACCGAGCGTTTTTTTCCAGAGCGGAATTTCAACATTGGATTTGTCTTCATGCTCGGATGGCCGGTACACGATCTCTCCGCCGGGGCATGATATCGAATAATCGAAGGCTACAAAAAACAAGTAGAAATAAAGTGGTTGTTGGATATTGCTTACATGCACCACTGGCCTGAATGCAGGAATCCGGTTGGCCATACTCTCGCTGGTCGCAAAGATGCGGACGCTTGGCGTGTTGTGCTTCTTAATTGAACCTTCTGCATTAATTTCATGCAGTTCATATTGAAACATTTCCCTTACCCGGGAGGCACGGTTTTTATTCTCCAACTCAATGAAGCGTCTCCAGTCCACGATTTTATCAAGTGCATCCATCACGGTGGTGATATGATCCGGTGTGCTTCCATCGGTCACAAATGCTTTTTTCATTTTCAGGAGATCCATCACGACGATGCCTGAAGGTTCCAGCCTGACTTCAATGGTGGCTTTCTCTCCGGGTTGAGCCCAGGCTATATTGCGTGGTTTGATTTTTTCATCAGCCAGGATGGTTTTGATGAGCCCGGCATCTCCGGTCAGTAATGCGAGTTCGGGCGGCGTAGGCAGGTGGCGTATCGCTGCACGATATGAAGGTTCCTCACTCGCCAACGATTTAAAGAAATTCATAACACCACCGATATCTCCATCCACTTCGATACGACTCAATTGTGCCCCGACAGATTTGATCTTTGCAGAACCCTTCAATATCTTTTCAGGAGGGGCCGTATACACATCAAATTCTATTGGCGCTGAAGGTTGTGTCGGCAAGCCATGGATGGCTCCACACTTGACGTACCAGTTGCCATCTTGCTTGACCACTTCATACAAATCCCGATCACCGGAAGGAGAACCTTCAAGAAATCGAACGTAGGGATCGAAATTCTGAACAGTATCGAACTGTGGCGTCTGATTTTCTCTCACAGCCTGTACCGTTGACCTGGCTCTGAGAAAGAGGTCGGTATAACTCAGGTTACCCTTCGCTGCGCGGAGTGCCTTGATCAATCCCGTGGTAAAAGCACCGCCCTGGGGCATATCTCCGGCCAGTTGCACACTCTTACAAGCAGAGAGTACCACATGCTTTGAGGTCGGCACCTCAAGACTTTTGAGCCTGGTATAATATCCATCCACATACGAATCCAGTGTCCTCGAAGCACCACTGGAAGGAGCAGATCTTACAG
>DATHZY010000325.1:0-4836 GCA_035458325.1 Saprospiraceae bacterium
AGCCAGACTGGCCCAGGGCTTCTACACTGTTAGAAAAATTATTGTCTATAATCCCGCGCTCTTCCATTGGCATCTTGCCTGTACGCCATGCATGATCCTTGTCAAGGTATCGGCGCAATAACTGCTCTTCAGACTCAGGAAATTTATCCATGTTACTGAAATCAACACGCCCTACCTGGAGCTCGGATAGCGCTGGAAACTTACTGTTATCAAACTTGCCATCTCCTGGCCTGTTGTCATTTCTCGAACTGGCTGCTGTGGTATTGTTGATCGTCTCATCTGTCCATACACCATCGGGGATGGCATAATAACCATCACTCGGCCATGCCCCTTTGTGGTCACTGTGGTGTCCGTCAGGTGCAATATCTCCCGAATAGGGTACGGGCACCCGACCAAACAGAAACACGGCTTGATGTGCACCAGGGTTAGCATCAGCCCATGCCATGATGTATGATTTCACCGTTTGCACCGGATCGCTTCTATCCACATAGATGGCGTGCGTATACCAACCATCCCCTTCGAGATCTGCCATCAATCGCAGCAGTTCGGGGTTGAGTGCATTTTTAAAAGTGCTATCGATGACAATCAGGCATGATCCATGATGATGCACGGGTGGCATCTGGATGCCTGCATAAATATATCCGGCACCTGTATTTTTGGTGCCTTCCCCGGTTGGAAATGCAGGGAGGCTTTTCAGCACCTGATATTCGTACCCCCTTCCTGCAACGACACTGGTGTCAGTCCATGAGGTAACTGTGGAACTCAGTGTGGCCAGGCTATCACCCCATGCCTGATCAGTGATTGATTTACGCCAAATGGTATACCCGCCATTAGCTGTATCGGCCACCCAGTTCAATACAATCAATGGTGGATCATTTTGTACCGAGGCCTCAAGTATGACCGATTGTCTGGCGTCATATATGTTTTGAGAAAATACGGAGTTGCTGAAAAGGCAAATCAGCAATAAGAATCTGCTGATACTGTATAGTTGAATGGCTAAATTGGCTTTCTTCATTTCCAGGTTGAATGATTGACAGACGATAGCAGCCCAGGCGTACTGCTTACAATGTGCTTAGATGCCGCAAAGTACTGAAACGTTGCCTTGGAAATGAAAACTCCTGATTCCTGCGGGTTACTTGGTTTGACTTATATCTTACCTGCATCCACATCTTTGATAAAGTTGATAACCCCATCCATAAACACCTGCTGATCATCCCACATCGCCAGGTGGCTTCCGTTGGGACAATAGAGGTAGCGACCCTTCTGTACCATTTTACTTTGCTCTTCCATCGCCTTTGGATCCATTGTATCATATTTCGCACCGACCATCAGGGTAGGAACTGATATTTCCTTCAACCGGTCTTTAATGTCCCACTTAGCCAACCTGCCGCTGATGCGAAACTCACTTGGGCCTTGCATCAACGTATACACTTCGGCATTAACGTGTTTCATAGAACGATTGAAACCATCCGGCCACTCTTCCAACTTGCAGAGATGTTTGCAATAAAAATGGGGAAGGAGTAATTCCATATACCGAGGGTTACTAAAATCCCTTTTGGCTTCAATAGCTGTGATCTCAGCGAGCACCTCCGGCTCCATTTGTTTCGCCAGCACTTCATCTGCATACTTCCCGTATTCAGGAGCGCTGGCCATCATATTGGCCACAACCATTCCCTCCAGATGTTGCTGGTACTTGAGGGCATACTCCATAGCGAGAATGCCACCCCATGAATTACCAACCACATAAAAGTTAGTACTGTCGGCACCAATAGCCTTTCGAACCTGTTCGACCTCTTCGACAAACCGCTCTGTCGTCCAGAGACTGCTGTCCTTTGGTTGGTCACTGTAGTATGAACCTAACTGATCATACTCATAAAACTCAAATGCCTCGCGCTGGAAAAAGGTTTCGAAACACTCCATGTATTCGTGTGTCATGGCCGGACCACCATGGAGCAACAGAATTTTGATTTTAGGATTGTTGCCAAATCGCTTAGTCCACACCTTAAACTCTCCTATGGGCGTCTGGATAGGGATCATGCGTATGCCAGCGGATTGCACGCCATCCCCATACGTAAAATAATTATTCAGCGAAATGGACGTCGTCTTTTCCTGTTGTGTACAGGACAAAAGGAACAGGAGTACTAAAGGGAAGAAAAGATTCCGCATTGGAATTTATTTAGCGCAATAAAAGGTGGTCTGAACAACCAATATAACGCTAAATGTATGAACTGAAAAGGATACTTAATTAACAGCCTTCAAATCGCCTGATGGCAAACACAGATTTTCCTGCTGCTACTAAATCATAACGCTCCTTGGCTTTAGTTGGGCGCACCAACTGCCATGAGTTACCCTTGTCTGGCGAACGGTAAATACCGGAATCCAGGCTGCAATAGAGATCACCCATGGTTTCCACGACAGAATACACCATCTGGTTTGAAGGCAAGTTGACATCCAGTGGTTGCCAGGTTGCACCACCATCAATGGAAAGAAGTAAACTGATATCCATTTTAGCATTAAGCGCATCATTCATAGGATTGACGCCAGTGAAGATAGCGGTGATACCTCCATCAATACTTCCGATTTGCAATGCCCTTCCATCCTGTGCATGGATCAGACTCCAATGCTCACCTCCATCTGATGAACGTAACACTCCTTGAATACCTCCGGCGAATAAAAAGTTATCACCAAAGATCATTGATGTCACCATATCTCCTTTAAAAACATGCTTCCAGGATTTACAACCATCCGTCGATTTATAGATACCGGTATCAGAACCGACGAGCACACTGCCGTCAGGAGCTTCTACTAGTGTACGTACAGCCCGTCCTTCCAATGTATTGCCGACATGGATCCAGATACCTGATCCTTGCAATTCTGTAAAGAATCCTACTCCGGCGGTATGGCCGTAGAGGCTTGCCTGTCCTGGAAATATTTCTTCAATTCGCTTATCCGGAAATATTTCCCTTTGCCATCCGGGATTGGAGGCATATCCATTCTTTTGAAAAAGACCATAGGCTGTATTAAAGAAGAGTTCACCTCCACTGGTAAAGAGCATCCCGCTTTCGATATCTTTTGGAAGACCTGCACCTGCGTCGTTCCATGTCTGGCCGCCATCGACTGAATGCAGAATCACATTTTCAGCGAATGGTGCTGCATTATTACTCATCATCTGCAAGGTTTCCATTGTTTTAAAACTCGCCTTTGTGGCCTCGATTTTTCGCTCAGGCTGTTGATACTGGCAAGCAAGCTGGATCACTAGAAGAGCAGCTAAAGTGAAGATACGGAAGTGCATGGCTATGTGTTTATACATGAAAAGATGCAACAAAAGTATAGTTGACGGCCATGCACTTTTGTTGCAGACTTGTTATAGAGATGTCAGTGAGTTGTTATCATCGGACCGAAGAAGGGATCGGAATTAACAACCGGTATTCCCAATAATAAATTCGAAGTCCTGTGCGACCTTTTTCCCCGTACCATCAACAGCAGGTTTCCACCCTGGCATATTCTTTAGGGCTTTCAGCAACAGGTTGTCTGTCCTCGAATCACCGGTAGTGCTGGTGAATCTTGGATTGGTGACTTGACCCTGTTCGTCAACCGTAAACCGGATGATGACTTGCTGCAACTCCTTGAAAGACTCATTGGGGATATTAATAATTGCGTTTTCTTTTAAATACGCTCTCATAGATTCCACTCCACCGGGGTACTCCGCTTCGTGTTCCGGAATGACCGTGGCGGCATAGTGCATATACCGGACATCAAGCTCTTTAGTGATAAAGTTCTTTGACTTGTAGGCGATATCGATCACAACGTCATCACCCAAATCAACACTTTGCAGAAGGCTGACCTGTTCAGGGGTCAGATTATCATCAATACTTTCTGCCTTTTCAACATGATCTCCTGAGACCACTGCAATACTTGTCGATACATACTCATCGATCCAGGACACGGGGTAACCGTTAATGAGATCACTCATCGTAACGGCTTTCTCCAACTTTTCAGCCCTGACGGAACGAGCGTAGGCTCCCTTTACCTCAAATGGGAGGTCCTGGGTATAAGCACTCATAACGCTAAATAACAGCAATGTGGTAGTCAGATATCTGTTCATTTTATACGGATTGGCCTATGCAAACGTGCGCAAATGGTTAACAAACCTAGTGTAAAGCCTTTCAGTGAGGTGTTACTGACTTGTTATAGGATGGCCTGACATTCCAACAGCTAGGCTGGTGAGACCCCTCGAAGTCTCCCAAAGCAATACTTTTCGACGAGCATTATAATCCCCGCACCAGCAGCATACATCACCAGGTCCGCCCATGAAAAGGAAGTGCCGATCGCAATCCTGGCCACCTTAGATCTTTCCAGTCCAAGCACTTCCACAACATTCAAATATTGCAGGAACTCGATGGTGAAGGAAAACATCAAGACAATACCCGCTGCAGTCAATACAGGTAGCCGGAAAAAGGCCTTGATAAAACAATAGATCAGCATGACCACCAAAACATCCCCCAGGTAGGGGCGCACAAACTGATCATGCACATATAATGCAATCAGTAACTCAATCAGGAAAACAAGGACAGCCAATCCAAAATAATACTTGTCGAATCTTATCATACATCAATATATCGAATGCCCTATAAAAACCAATAGATGGCATTCAATCGTATTCAGTCTATACGAATTAATGTTAAAAATTGTTCAAAGCAAAACCAAATGCTGCACTTGCTGTCAGTCATGGACAGATAAATTCACCTTATAAAAGCCTGAGTACAAGCCTTACACAGATTTTGTCGGCATGCCTTTTCCGGTATTGATCAGGTTGAATAAACTCTGTTGTACATA
>DATHZY010000326.1:0-5643 GCA_035458325.1 Saprospiraceae bacterium
TTGATTGGCCAGGGCGATATGCTCTTGTCGATCGGAAGTAATATGATACGCCTTCAATGTGCATTTGTAGATACACCGGAAGTAGAAGCTGTTATCGACCATATATCTGATCAACAGGGTTATCCTGAACCATACTATCTGCCAGAATATGTCGGAGATGATGAACCCATACAAGGTGGAGATGGCATGACCTACGCTGAACTTGATGATATGTTTGAAGATGCAGCACGCCTGGTGATCCAAAACCAGCACGGCAGTACGTCTATGATCCAACGCAGGCTTAAACTGGGTTATAACCGTGCAGGTCGTATTATGGACCAATTGCAGTCAGTTGGTGTAGTAGGTCCGGCAGAGGGCAGTAAACCAAGGGATGTTCTCATGTTTACCGAGTCAGATCTTGATGGCCTGATCAATAGGATGCGGACTAAAAGCTGATCCGGGAGGGTATTAACCTTTCCTTAGCGGTTGGAGATGTTACTTTTGATCTAATTTTGCGTTGTCTGGTTAGATTCTGAGTACAACTCCTATGAAGCAACTATTTTCATTCATCCTCCTCGCCTTCCTGTCTTTGCCAGTAACTTATGCGCAGAAGCAGTACCTGTCATCAAAGGATTCTGATCCTGAGGCCATCAGTATGCTGACCAAGGCTGGGCAGTCTTTTACATCAAAGCATGCCCAGGTCAATTTCAAATTGAAAATGACCTATCCGGGAGAAGCACCTGTGACAAGCGAAGGCGTACTGTATCAATCCGGAAAATCATATAACCTGCAGTTGAAGGAATACGCCATCATTTCAGATGGAATGACGCGTTGGGTATACCTTAAGGGACCGAACGAAGTCAATATCTATAATGAATCGAATGGCCAGGACTGGATCAGTCCCCAGGACTTCCTCAAACTGCACACAGCCAATGACCTTGTATTTGTGCTGGCCGGCACCCGCGCGGATGGGGTATCGATCATTGAGGCGAAACCACTGAAAGGCCGGTTTGAAGAATATTCTAAAATCACCATTGGGATCAAGGGTGGCGCATTAAATTTTATCAATGCGTTATCAAGCGATGGGATGCGTCAGGATATGAGTATCACGACCATCACCTACCCTGCTACCATGGATGCACAAAAACTTTTCACCTTCAATAAAGCAGCCTATCCGGGTGTATATGTTGAAGACCTCAGGCTTGATTGAGGTCATGGGTATCAAGAGCAGGATCATCAGTGGCTTTGCCGCCTACACCCGACGACGTATAGCCCATGATGCATCAAGGGCTGTGCAACACCAGGCAGAAACTTTCAACACATTACTCCGCAAAGGAGCCACGACTGTATTTGGAAGGCAACATCAATTCCAAAATATAACGAACCATGCACAATGGGTAAAGCAAGTACCTATCCGTGACTATGAGGACCTAAGGCCATATATAGACAGGATCATCGCAGGTGATTCCGACATCCTTTGGCCAGGCAAGCCAATCTATTTTGCCAAAACATCCGGTACGACCAGTGGAGTAAAGTATATACCGATCACAAAAGACAGTATATACAACCACACAGGTGTTGCACGCAATGCACTATTCAACATCACCTCAAAACTGCGTTTAAAAAACCTTTTTGACGGAAAACTCATTTTCCTTTCCGGTTCACCGGTACTTGAAAAAAAAGGAGACATTCCTACGGGACGGCTTTCCGGCATTGTCAATCATTGGTTTCCTGCCTGGTTGCGTACCAACCAATTGCCTTCCTATGAGACGAATTGTATTGAAGACTGGGAAACCAAGGTAGACCGGATTGCAAGAGAGACCTATACACAGGACATGCGAATCATCAGTGGGATTCCACCCTGGGTGCAAATGTACTATGATCGGTTACTCCAAATTTCCGGTAAAAAGACCATCAAAGAAGTATTTCCAAACCTTCAGCTCTTCGTGTATGGGGGCGTCAACTTCGAACCTTACCGGGCGCAACTTGAAAAACTAACCGGAGGCCGAGTACCCAGCCTTGAAACGTATCCTGCATCAGAGGGTTTTATTGCTTTTCAAGACCTTGAAGATGCTGCTTCGGGACTATTGTTACAATGCCATTCCGGAATCTTTTTTGAGTTTGTTCCCGCCGCTGAGATACACGATCCTCAACCAACACGACTCACCCTTGAGCAGGTAGAAACCGGAAAAGATTACGCGTTGATCATGAGTACCAATGCCGGCTTATGGGCTTATTCTATCGGAGACACTATTGAGTTTATTTCCACTGACCCATATCGCATCAAAGTGACCGGAAGGATCAAACACTTTATTTCTGCTTTTGGCGAACATGTGATCGCGAAGGAAGTTGAAGAGGCTTTGAAAATAACCCTACAGAAACATCCGTGCCTGGTCACTGAATTTACTGTTGCCCCGCAGGTCAATCCCATGGAGGGTGGTAAGCCTTACCATGAGTGGTGGATTGAGTTTGGCGATCCACCGACTGATCCCGTTTCGTTTGCCGCGGATCTTGACAAAGCGATGACTGAACAAAACTTGTATTATCAGGATCTGATCGAAGGTAAAATCCTCCAGCCTCTGGTTGTACGATTTTTGCCCAAAGGTTCGTTCAAGCAGTATATGCAATCCATTGGCAAACTGGGTGGACAAAACAAAGTGCCGCGCCTGAGTAATGACAGGCTCATCGCGACTGTGCTCGAAACCCTGCTGCGACCGTCCTGAAAACCGATCTAAAGCCCTGATTGACAAGGGGAAGGAAAAGCAATGGATAACACAATATTCCCTATCTTTGCAAACTATTTCAAAAAGCGTAAATGCGGTTTTATCTATTCATCATATTGATTTTCAGCCTGTTGACAGCCTGCAGAAGCAGTTTTGAGCAGGTGCGTCTCAGCAATGATCCACCCCGAATCCTCACCGAATCCATCAAATTCTATGACAAAGGTGATTATCTGAGGGCGCAAACCCTGATGGAACTCATCCTGAATCAGTACCGCGGAACACGGGAAGGAGAAGAATTATTCTTCAAATATTCCTATACCCATTATCACCTGGGAAGTTATGCCCTGGCCGCTACCTACTTCACTAACTTCTCTTCGACATTTGCCTACAGCAACTATGCAGAAGAAGCTGATTTTATGACCGCTACGTCCTATTACATGCAATCCCCATCGTTTCGCCTCGACCAGGATCCATCCATTGCGGCGATTGATGCTTACCAGGATTTTGCCAACAAATATCCGGACAGTGAACGTGTAGCTGAATGCAACGAACGTATTGATGAGTTGAGGTCAAAACTTGAAATGAAAGCTTATCATCAGGGCATCCTGTATTATAACCTTGGGAAGTACAATGCTGCAGTCACCGCTTTTGACAACATGCTCTCTGAATATCCTGAATCCAGCCATGCTGAACATTCACGGTTCCTGATCCTGAAGTCCTCTTATGAATTTGCTGTCAACAGTGTCTATGAAAAGCGAGCCCAGCGCCTGGACGAAGCTAAAGACCGTTACAAGGATTATATCACCCGATATCCAAAAGGTCCAAACGCCAAATCAGCGAAAGACCTGAACAAACAAATTGAATCTGAATCTAAAAATCTGTCGATATGAGTATTAAGAATCTGGCCAATGCCATGGATCCAAATGTCAAAGCACGCGATATCAAGCACATGGCTTCCAAAACCAGCAATATCTATGAATCTATCACGGTCATTTCCAAACGTGCCCGTCAATTGTCTGCAGAACTGAAAAAGGAACTGCATGACAAACTGGAAGAATTTGTGGTCGTGACGGAGACCATTGAAGAGATCCATGAAAACAAAGAACAGATAGAAATCTCCCGTTCCTATGAGAAAATGGCGAGCCCTACTATCCTGGCTACCGAGGAGTTCCTGAACGGTGACCTTGAGTGGAGGTATCCTGAGCCTGTGGTCAAGGAAGATGACTTTACTGAAGAAACGGAGTAACAGCCTGCCTGATTCCTCAATGTCAAGTCATGCCTTCATTACACGGAAAAAAAATCCTTCTTGGTGTTTCAGGCAGTATAGCTGCATATAAGTCAGCTATATTATTACGCCTCCTGATCAAAGAAGGTTGTGATGTCCGTGTCATCATGACATCATCTGCAAAGGACTTTGTATCCCCGTTGACATTTTCTACCCTCAGCCGTCATCCGGTTGCCTCAGATGTGCACCAGGGTGATGAATGGACTAATCATGTCGAATGGGGTCTTTGGGCAGATGCTATGATTATAGCCCCTGCTACCGCTCATACCTTATCGCGTTGTGCACTTGGCCTGGCCTCTGATATGCTGACCGCCACCTACCTTTCAGCAAGGTGTCCTGTCTTCTTTGCCCCAGCCATGGACCTCGACATGTGGGACCATCCTTCTACGAGGGAAAATATCAACAGGCTACAGTCATTTGGAAATTTCATTATTGATGTAGGCACCGGCGAACTCGCCAGTGGGCTAAGTGGTCCTGGAAGATTAGCTGAGCCAGAGGATATCCTCTTACAATTGGCAGAGCATTTCCACTACCGGCAGGATATGAATGGTTTAAAAGTCCTCATCAATGCCGGTCCAACTTATGAAGCTATTGATCCCGTAAGGTACATCGGCAACCATTCTACCGGTAAAATGGGAGTAGCCATTGCTGAGGAATTTTCACGCCGCGGTGCAGAAGTATTCCTTGTGTTAGGTCCTGAGAGTGTCTTGCCTGAAAATCCTCACATCCATATCGAGCGGATCACTTCTGCCGATGAAATGCTCGCTGCATGCATGCACAGGTTTTCACATGTCAACGTCGCTGTGTTAGCAGCAGCCGTCGCTGATTACAAACCTGCAAGCGTAGCTGCTGAGAAAATCAAAAAGAGTGCGGATACCCTTTCCCTTGAACTTGTGCGGACACCTGATATTGCCGAAGCCCTTGGCAAGATAAAACAACCTGGTCAACACCTGATCGGCTTTGCATTGGAAACCAGCGAAGGCTTGAATAATGCGAGAGAAAAAATGGTGCGGAAGAACATGGACATGATCGTGCTGAACAATCCACGTGACCCCGGAGCCGGATTTGGGCATGACACCAATAAAGTCACCTTTCTGTATCCGGACAATAAAGAAGAGCACTTTGAGTTAAAGTCCAAGCGGGCCGTCGCTCAGGATATAGCGGAGGCCGTCCATCAAATGATAAAAGCAAATGCAAAAAAATAGTTTAATCGTATTCCTTACGCTGATCGCTTTGACCATCGGGTGTATGGATATCCATGCACAGGAGTTGAAAGCCGAAGTAACCGTCAGTACTCCAAAATTACAGACCACGGACCCAGCGGTTTTCAAGACCCTTGAAAAAGACCTGAGGGATTTTATGAACCAGGAACGATGGACGAACGATGATTACAAACCATACGAGCGAATTGATTGCAATTTTTCAGTTAACATCACGGCAGAACTAGGTGGCAATGCGTTTACTGCTGATATTGCGTTGAAGGCGATCCGGCCTGTATACGGTTCAGAATATAAGACTGTCCTCATCAATCATGTGGATCGCGATATCGTCTTCAACTACCAGGAATTCCAGCCGCTTGAAAATGGCACTGAATTTTTCAAGGATAACCTGTCTGCTGTTTTTTCCTTCTATGCACAATTGATCCTTGGGCTTGAC
>DATHZY010000327.1:0-2264 GCA_035458325.1 Saprospiraceae bacterium
CTCGTCCTACCGGCGGCACAGATATTGGTACAGGCGTTTTCTGGGCTTTTGATCAGAAGAATATCAAGAAGGCCAAGCGTGAATTTGAAAAGGAATGGGGTGATATTCCACTGACAGATTATTGGAGGGTGAGTTCAAAAGCCAGCCAGTTTGCTTCCACGGCTGAAGAAGAATCAAAAGATGCAGAGGGTCAGGTTGGATTATATGGCAGTGAGATCGAAGACTTCTTTAAAGATGTACCTAAGAATGATTCGGCGCGGGCACTATGTCATGCGAAGATCAGAAAGTCTATGCTCTCGCTGGGTCAGCTTTATCGGGACAGACTGGATGATTTCAAGAGCTCAATTGAGATTATGGAATCACTGCTGGAGAAGTATCCGGATGCCCCTGAAGAATTAGAAACATTTTATCAGTTATACCTTTCATCGCTTTCAGCAGGAGATCATGTGAGAGCAGAAAAGTACAAGGCAATGATCATTGCACAATACCCCAATTCCAGGTTTGCCAAGGTCCTGTCCGATCCGAATTTTGCAGCGAGCCAGATGTCTGAACATGATCGCCTGGTGCGGTATTATGATGAGACCTTCATTTTGTTTGAGCAGGAAAAGCATGACGAAGTGCTGACCCGCATCCGTGATCTTGAAGACAAATTCGGCACCAACAATGTATTGATGGCCAAGTTTGATTTGTTGAGAGCTATGAGTATGGGAGCCACGGTTGGTAAAGATGCATATGTCGATGGACTGAAGCATGTGATCGCCAGGTATCCAAACAGCGAGGAGGAGAAGAAGGCAAAGGACATGTTGTTGCTGCTCGGTGATACGGGTTCAGGCAAAGCCTATGGAGAGTCAGGACTTGAGTCGGCTACCTTTACGATGGAAGAAAATGCGTTGCATTTTGCTATTGTTTATGTCAGCAACCAGGATGAGGTTACACTCGCGGAAACCAAGGTAGGATTAGCTGAATTCCATAAGAAGTATTTCGCCCTCGACAATCTTAAATTTACAACCCTGGTTTTTGATCCTGCAAAGAATCACTCGCTTGTCCTGGTTCGATCCTTTAATACGAAGGAAAAGGCGATGACATATTATGAAACAGCCGTCAGGAACCCAAAGGATTTCCTTCCTGAAAAGGCTATTTTCGAAGTGTATCCGATTACACAAAAGAACTACCGTGAGGTGATCAAGGCAAGATCGCTGACGGAGTATAAAGCGTTTTTTGAAGCGAATTATTAAGTTAGCAGTTAGCAGTTAGCAGTTAGCAGTTAGCAGCTATCAGCTATCAGCTATCAGCTATCAGCTATCAAAATAGGGGATACAAAATACGGAGATTATAATCTTCTGAAGGCTGACCGCTGAGAGCTGAAAGCTATTTAAACAGCAAATTCCACCAGCACAGATCCCTTCTCCACAGCCTGGCCAACGGACACATGTACAGACTTGATGATCGCATGATGTGGAGCGGAAATCATGTTTTCCATCTTCATCGCCTCCAGGATGATCAATGGGGTACCTTTTTCAACTTCATCTCCTTCTGCGATTTTAATACCGGTGACTAAGCCTGGCATCGGGGCTTTCAATACACTTAACTTCTTGGTCTTGGTGCTGTTCAATCCCATTTTTTCAATCAGCAGATCCAGGTTATCGATCAGGGTCACTTCCTTGATCTCACCATCAATCTTTAAGGTATATCGTCTGGAAGCAGGATCAGAGGCTATAATCGAAATGGTATGGGCAAGACCGTTTTCGAGGAGGTGGAAGGTGTCTGTATCAATGCGTATGCAATCCAGGTTTTGCCAGTCAGCGGAATCAAGGTCAAAGCGTTTTCCTTCGATTTCGACAACCATTGAGGATGATTTTTTCATGGTAGTTTCACTTTCTTTTGTCTTCCTACTTTCTCGAGGAAGATGACTTCGTATATCGTCGAAGACACATAGATAATCAGAAATGGCCAGATAAAGGAATGGTCTGCCGGGTCAAATCCTTTTTTGTACCCAACGACCAGTGCAAGGCATACCAGCATCTTAAGGAAGACGGCAATCATAATCAACTGAATATAGAGTCGTGTCAGTTTACTGTCAGCCGCAATCCTGGCGGCTGCATACATCATGACACAAAAAACAGCCAGGGCCGTCATGCATACCAGGATAAAACCTGTATGTGTGCGAAGTAAGGGCACGATGAGCAGTAAAATAAAAATCAGGAGGCATTGGAGTACTAAAGTAATACCCAGTCCACTGAAAAACTGTTTAGGATTCATCCTTA
>DATHZY010000328.1:0-4598 GCA_035458325.1 Saprospiraceae bacterium
CAACTGGTGGAATTGTAGTGAGGTTTGCACAAAACCATACGTTTGCGATCGGCAGTGAACTTAAAATTACTTTAGACGGAGGTGCATTAAGTGAATTTAATGGGCTACTGCAAATTGACGGAATAAATAATACCGCAGCCACAGTCGTGGGAACCCCTGGAGATGTAACTCCTCGTATAACAACTGTAGCAGAAGTGTTGAGCAATCACGGAAGTTGGGAATCGACACTAGTGAAGATACCTAATGTCACATTGACCGGAAATACAGTCTACAACGGCGAGGTTACAGTCAGTGATGGTACCGGAACAATTATTATGTTTACTCGCAGTCAGGCTTTATTTTCACAGGATGCCCTCCCAGGTGCCACGGTTACGCTGACAGGTATTGTATCAGAGTTTAATGCTCCTCAATTGATCATCCGGACGACGGCAGATGTTGAGTTGTGATTTATGTTGAACGACCGAAATCGATGGCGAAAGCACTTACGGTTTTTCTCCTGATTTGTACTCCGCTGGTGATAGACTGTCAGCAATCAATCACCCAGGTCAGAGCATTGCCTGTTGGATCCGTAGTGACCACCACCGGAACAATCTCGTGTAGCAATGAATTTGGAGTGGTAAGATATCTGCAAGATGCAGATGCGGGTATTGCAGCGTACTCAACGGACCTCACGTTGGCTCAATCAGGAGATTCAGTAGTGATCACAGGTGTCTTGTCAAGATACCGAGGCCAACTGCAATTATCACCTGTCCTGTCTTATCAGATTCTTTCGCAAGGTCATGAGATCAATAGTCTAAATCTCGAAAATCTGGATAGCATCTCCAATGCCGGTTTTGAATCAAGGAAGGTGATCATACCCTGTGCAGGTATTAAATCCTGCGAAAGCGAACTCAGTGCAGGTTGGTATGAAGTCTTTGACCCATGGGGCAATATCGCCAGATTATGGATTGCAGAAAATCATCTATCTCAAGGGTTTCCATTATTCAATCGACCCGTAGTTGTTGAAGGCATCTGGACAAAGTTTGAAGATCAGTATCAATTGATGTGTCAGCAGATCACGGAAGCTCCGGAAGGTGTATGCCATTTTATAGCACCACCAACACTTTCTTTCGAAAATAGTCTTCCGGTCTTGTCATGGAGCGATATCCCCACAGCCACCACAGATGTTTGGATAGGGGAGAATGACTATGATTTCAAAATCAGTCTTGGTCAGTGGAGTGGAACAGCTGTCGTCAAGCCTGAGTTTTTAGATCCGGGAATTATTTACCAGGCGCGGCTCACCCAGCAGGATTCTTCAGGTACGTTATTTCATTCTGTACCTGTTTACTTCAGCACACCTTCGCTGACTTCAACTCCGATCGAAATATTGTTTAATCGGTCTGTCAATGCATCCTTCTCAGATGGTAGCGTCCCGTTGGCCGTTGGATCATCGGCTATAGAAAATGATTTGATTGAACGAATTGACAAAGTGACGCACACATTGGAAGTTGCCATGTACAACACGGGTCGGGCTTCTATAGTGCAAGCACTTACCAGAGCAATACAACGCGGTGTATCCGTTCGTTTTATTGCAGATGATGAAACCTCCAACACAGCACTTCAGGGACAGCTCTCCTTTCCTTTGCTTTTCCGGAGTGGTGATGGCATCATGCACAATAAGTTTATCATCGCGGATGACCACGATCCTGAACGCGCATGGGTATGGACAGGAAGTACTAATCTGAGTACGAACCAATTGTCCACAGATCCAAATCACGCCTACATCATCCACGATCAGGCCATAGCACTCAATTATCTCAGGGAGTTCAATGAAATGTGGGGCCAGGATGCCCGCTATGGAGATTTCAAGACCAATAATACTTCCCACCTATTCCAGGTAGGAGATGCACGGATCGAGTCATATTTTTCTCCATCTGATGAAACTAATTGCCATTTGATTGAAGCGATACAATCCACAGATCACCAGATCTTGATCGGATTGCTGTTATTAACCCGGGACGATCTCGTGGGTGAAATCATAAAACTACATCAGCAAGGTATCGATGTACGTGTGATCCTGGAAGATGAAGAAAGTTCCTTGAGTGCACTCGCGCAACTGCGCCAGGCTGGTGTTCGGGTTGTTACCCACGATCCGGGCCCGATTTTTCATCACAAATATGCGATCATCGATGAGGGTTTTACGGATTCAGATCCGCAGGTGATCACCGGTTCGCACAACTGGACCTGGAGTGCTGACAACATCAATGATGAAAACACGCTCATTATCCATGACCAGCGTGTCACGAATATATTCAGACAAGAGTTTGAAGCCAGATGGGGTGAATTGAATACAACGTCTGTACAGGCTAATTCAATCCACCATGTGCGCGTGTATCCGAATCCGGCAAGTTCATTCCTCCACGTTGAAAATCCATTTACCGAACCCGGCATGGTTGAACTGATCAACGTAAATGGTCAGATTGTCTTTCGAGAGGAGATTGAAGCAGCTCGGACATCAGTTCTGACATTTGATCAACCATTACCTGATGGATTATATATGGTTAGGGTTGTTTCTGCAACAAGACTATCCGCCGTTTTTACACTTGTTGTACAACAGTCTGGTAAAAATTGACATCAGAGTGTAATCTCCTTGACGTTGAGCGAAGCCGAAACGTCTCTGAGTATTATCTGATTCTAATGTCAGATTAAAAAGAATCTGTGGTCCGTGTAAAAATTCCGGTCGTTGAGCGGAGCCGAAACGACATAGTGGAGTTGACGTTCAGCAAACTCCTGCAACGGCAACTGATTTTAACTCGCTGACCCCTCAGCAGAAGCAGAATCAGACTTGCGATATGCCTCTGTCATTTCTTTCGAAATAGAACCTTTCGTCACACGTACAAAAGTCTTTTCAGCAATGGTCAGGGTCACAATGCTTCCTTCGATTTTATTGATGCGGCCGATGAGTCCGCTGGCAGTCACCACTTCTTCTCCTTTTTCAAGGGATTCAAGGAACTTGACTTGATCTTTCTGCTTTTTCGCCTGTGGACGAATGAAGAAGAAGAAGATCACAACGAACATGAGCAGAAGTGGCAATAGGGAGCCAAACATACTAGTGGATGCTTGCAAGAAAAAGAGTGAAGTCATAATCAGGTTAATTTTTTAAATCCACTTTCCCTTTGATCGTTATTTTAGAACTGTTGGGAAAAGTGTTCGCAAATATAGTCACCTCTTTGCTTTGATCGCCGGCTTTGTGTAATGAGTTGAATTTCACCTTGATAGAAGCGGTACTGTCCGGGGCAATGGGTGTTTTGGGCCATTCCGGGATCGTACAACCACAAGTGGAAGTAGCCCTGAGGATGAGTAGGGGCGCTGTACCGGTGTTGGTGAAGGAAAAGTCTTTAGTAACTACGTCACCTTCAAATATAGTCCCGAAATCATAGACTTCTTCTTCCCAGGTCAGGATAGGGAGGTAGCTGCTGTCAATAGTGCCATCTGATTTTACAGGGTTGTACACCAGGTCAGCCATGCTCCCACCCGGTTTGAAGTCTTCTTCAGAAGATGCCATTGAACCCGAGGAGACATCTTTGCACCCAATCGCCATCAGAAGCACGAACCCGGAGATCCATATTGTTATTCTTATCACGTCGCAAATCTATTACATTTGGTTCCGACATGCGTATTTACCTCGTGGGATTTATGGGAAGCGGCAAATCAAGCCTGGGTCAGCGGGTAGCCGCAAACCTGCAGGTGCCGTTTTTTGATACAGATTCGGTGATTGAGGCGCAAGCAGGAATGACCATTCCCGAGATCTTTGAGACTTTCGGCGAACACTATTTCAGGCAGGTTGAAGCCGATATCCTGCGTCAGACTACTTTCTATCCAAAATCCCTCAACGCGACAGGAGGAGGCCTCCCTTGTTTTGAAGACAATATGGCCTGGATGAATCTGCATGGCGTCACCATCTACCTTCAATGGCCAGATCCTATCCTCCGTGATCATTTAGTCTCGATCAGAAAGTCAAGGCCCTTACTGGCATCTCTTGATGATTCAGAAGCAAGTTTGAAAATCAACGATCTTCTGTCTATCAGAAAACCCATCTACGAACAATCCGCCATCACCATCGAACTCAAAGGTGATGAAGAGAGCGATTTCAAACTCCTCGAAAAAGCCTGCAAATACATTTGGTAATAGGTCAAACTTATCCGCCGCTAATTTCCGCTAATTGGCTTTCTGAATTCTAAGGTTTTGAATTCTCAAAATTTTTCTCGCGCAACGCCGCAACGCCGCAGCTTGTTTCTCCATGCTCCTTGCCCCTTGCTCCTTGCTTTTAAGCCTCTTTAGCCCCTTCAGCCTCTTTAACTCCTTGCCCTATGCCCTCTGCGCTATGCTGCCCTATGCTCTATGCACTATGCCCTCTGCTCAGTCGACGACTCTTTCAAGTGCATCCGCAGCTTGTATCATCCTGCCTGTTGATTTCCCATCCGGAAGGGCCTTCCCTGTTTCAAAGAGAATATTGTAAACTTCCTGTGTGGTGATCTCCGGCCTGAATGCCTTCAGCATACCCACCAATCCTGCCACCATGGGAGTAGCCATCGAAGTGCCATCCATTTCTTTGTATT
>DATHZY010000329.1:0-3140 GCA_035458325.1 Saprospiraceae bacterium
ATCTTGCCTTTGACAATACTGCCTTCCTTGATCGTATCACCAACAACATCCCATGGATGCGGCTGGAGTTGCTTGAGACCAAGAGAGATCCTCTTTTTGTTTTCATCAAAATCAAGTACCACGACATGTACCTTCTGGTTGATAGAAAGCACTTCTGATGGATGGTTGATACGTCCCCAGCTGATATCCGTGATATACAAGAGACCGTCTACGCCACCAAGATCCATAAAGGCTCCGAAGTCGGTGATGTTTTTAACCACACCTTCGAGAACCTGACCTTTTTCAAGGCCGGAGATGATCGCTTCGCGCTGTTCAGCCAGGTCACTTTCGATAAGTGCCTTGTGGGAAACAACTGCGTTCTTGATATTCTCGTTGATCTTGACCACCTTGAATTCCATGGTCTTTCCGACAAACTGATCATAGTCAACGATCTGCTTGATGTCGATCTGTGAACCTGGAAGGAATGTTTCAAGACCACCGGCGTCAACGATCAGACCACCTTTGGTCTTGCTGATGACGGTACCGTTGATGATCGTACCATTGTTGAAGGAATCCACCAGGCGCTCCCATGCTTTCAGGAGTTTAGCCTTGCGGCGGGAGAGGACCAACTGGCCTTTCTCATCCTCCTGGCGTTCGACGTATACGTCTACTTCGTCACCGATCTTAAAGCCTTCGATGTCTTTAAATTCAGACATAGAGACCAGACCGTCTGATTTGAAGTTGATATCAAGTACCGCATCTCCACCGGTGATCTGGTGTACCTTGGCCTTGATCACTTCATTTTCATTGACAGCACCGAGGGTCTTATCATAGGCCGCTTCGAGGCGTTCACGTTCTGCTGCAGTGTAGATGTATTGATTCCGGTTAGAAATGGACCAATCAAATTCATCATGTGGAGTTTCCGGTTCTTTTGGAGCGGGCGCTTCCTTTACCGGTTTTTCTTCTGTAGTTTCTTCGGCTACAGGAGCTTCTTCAGTCGCTACTACTTCGGTAACTTCTGTGTTTGGAGTCTCGAGGGACTCCTCTGGATTTGTTGTTTCTTCTGACATTTCAGAGAGCTTGTTGTGTTTGTACGTTCCTAATCTATTGAAAATCAGGACCGGAGGTTAAATAATTGAATTAAAATGGGTCGCAAAGGTAACTAATTAAGTGAAGAGTGAATAGTGAAGAGTGAAAAATATAGGCAAAGGCTAAGGCTGAGGCGAAGGAGGATTAAAAGGCCAAAGGGGCTTAAGAGGCGAAAGAGGCTCAAGAGGCATTTTTTGCTAAAGTGAAATATTTTATGTTTTTCGCCTTTTGTCCCCGGGGTTGAGTGGCACACAGGGGGAGAGCCCGCATGGGCGATGGGGTTAAAAAGGCGAGAGAGGCGAAGGCTGAGATAGATCATTTCGAAAAGAAAACATACATTGGTAAATCAATCCAACTCATCTCAAACCCGCATAAAATGGACTCAAGGCCCTGGCTGAAGAATTATCCCAAAGGACTTCCTGCCAATATCGATGTCGATAAGTATCCGAATCTCAATGCTTTCATTTCAGAAGCGCTGGTTAAGTTTTCATCACAACCGGCCTTCTATTGTATGGGTAAGTCGCTCACCTATGGTGAAGTGGATAAGATGTCCTATGCCTTTGGTGCCTATCTCCAGTCCAGGGGATTGAAGCCCGGTGACCGGGTCGCGATCATGATGCCCAATCTATTGCAATATCCTATTGCCTTATTTGCATGCATCCGCGCTGGCCTGATCGTGGTAAACACCAATCCACTCTATACACCACGCGAAATGGTGCACCAGTTTAATGACAGTGGTGTCAAGGGAATCATCATCGTTGAAAATTTTGCATCACATCTGCAGGAGGTGCTGGGTAGGACACAGGTGGAAACGATCATCCTGACGAGTATCGGAGAAATGCTCGGACCAGTCAAAGGACCATTGGTCAATTTTGTAGTGCGTAGCATCAAGCGCATGGTGCCTAAGTATGAATTGCCGAATACGATCTGTTTCAAGGATGCCATCCAGCAAGGAAAAAAATTCACGATCAACTCCTTTGATGATCTTCCCAACCGTGTCATCTCTCATCAGTATACAGGCGGGACAACCGGTGTAGCCAAGGGAGCTATGCTGACCAACAGAAACCTGCTTTCGAATATGCTCCAGATCAAGGCATGCCTGGATACGCAGATGAAAGAAGGGCAGGAGATCACACTTTGTCCGCTGCCGATGTACCACATTTTTGCCTTCGTGGTCAATTGCCTGGCAATGATGTCATACGGCTCTATGAATATATTGGTGGTCAATGCCCGCGATTGTAAATCCGTGATCAAGGAATTTAAAAATCATAAGATCACAGTCATGACCGGCGTCAATTCTTTATTCAATGTTTTGTTGCATGAGAAAGAATTTCTGGCACTTGATTTTAGTCACCTTAAAGTTGCAGTCGGTGGAGCCATGGCTATTCAACGCAGTGTCAATGACCGATGGCGTGAGGTTACAGGAAAGAATCTGGTAGAAGGTTATGGTATGACAGAATCATCTCCTGTCGTTTCCGTCAACCCGCTGGATGGTACCGCACGAATAGGCACCGTTGGAATGCCGGTCCCTTCCACGGATGTGCGGATCGCTGACGAGAATGATATTGTACAACCGATCGGTCAACCGGGAGAAATCCAGGTCCAGGGACCTCAGGTTATGCTGGGCTATTATAATAAGCCAGAAGAAACCGCTAAAACAATCCGCAATGGTTGGCTTTGCACAGGCGATGTAGGTATCATTGATGAAGACGGTTATCTGCGTGTAGTGGATAGAATAAAAGATATGATCATCGTATCCGGCTTCAAGGTATTTCCAAATGAAGTGGAAGATGTCGTGACCAGTCACCCCAAGGTAAAAGAATGTGCTGCCGTTGGTATCCCCAGCGAGAAGAGCGGTGAATGTGTGAAGTTATATGTAGTCAAAAAGGAATCAAGCCTCACCAAGAATGAGTTGCTTGATTATTGCAAGGAAAACCTAACGACCTATAAGGTTCCCAAGGAAATTGAATTCAGGGAATCGCTGCCGAAAACGAATGTGGGGAAGATTTTGAGGCGCGAATTGCGCGATCAATAAAAAAGAAAGGTACGGACAGGTCGCGACCTGTCCGTAC
>DATHZY010000330.1:0-7251 GCA_035458325.1 Saprospiraceae bacterium
CGGCATGGATTCCTGTATTACGCACGGTACCTTCAACCTGCTGAGCAAGTCGGAGGATTTCTCCTTCGGCGGTATCCTGCTTTTCAATATCACGAAGCTTCCGGATATTTTCAAGATCACGGGATTGAGCATCATCTTCCGCTTCCTTTCCGGGTTTAAAAATCTTGGCCAGCGTGGTTCCTGGTGTGATCGGAATCATCTTAGCCAGCCGGTCTGTATCTGATAGCGGCAATTCAAGCACGCGTCCTACATCGCGGATTGATGATTTAGCAGCCATGGTGCCGAACGTCACAATCTGGGCTACCTGGTTACGTCCGTATTTGTCCACGACATAGTCAATGACACGCTGCCGGCCTTCATCATCAAAGTCAATATCAAAGTCAGGCATCGACACGCGTTCAGGATTGAGGAAACGTTCGAAGAGCAGATTGTACTTGAGTGGATCTATGTTTGTGATCGTGAGGCAATATGCGACGGCAGAACCGGCACCTGATCCCCGTCCTGGTCCTACACTGACATCCATCCGTCGTGCTGCCCTGATAAAATCCTGGACGATAAGAAAGTACCCACCGAAGTTCATCTTATCGATGACACTGAGTTCCCAATCCAGTCGCTCCTTGATCTCCGGCAGGATGGTTCCGTATCGATGGAGCGCACCTTCATATACAAGATGTCTCAGGTACGCGGACTGATCCTTGAATCCCTGAGGCACCGGAAAATTTGGCAATAAAACATCACGCGTCAGCATGGGGGATGTGATCTTATCAAAGATCTCATTGGTATTGTCAATCGCTTCCGGAATATCATGGAAGATGAGGTTCATTTCCTGCTGTGTCTTGAAATAAAAATCTGTGCTAGGAAACTGGAACCTTCCGGCATCGGACATCTTCTTGCCGGTGTTGACGCACAGGATGATATCATGCGCCTTGGCATCTTCTTCATTGATGTAGTGAGCATCATTGGTGGCGATAACCTTGATGTTATACTTTCTTGCAAAACCCAACAGGATCTGGTTGACCTTTTCCTGGCTCATCCCAGTATCATCAATCGTATCAAGACCACGCTGGCGTTGCAATTCGATATAGAAATCTTCACCAAAAAGATCGAGCCACCATTGAAGTGCTTTCTCTGCTTTTTCCAGATCGCCGGTCAGGATGGTTTGCGGGATTTCAGCTCCGATACAACAACTGGTGGCGATCAGACCCTTGTGATATTGAAGCAGCAACTCCTTATCGATTCGCGGAAATCCGCTGTAGGTCCCTTCTATAAAACCAAGTGAGCAAAGTTTTGAAAGATTCTGGTAGCCATCCTGATCCTTGGCGAGGAGGAGTTGATGATACCTTTGATCTTTTTCTCCTTTTGACGTTTGAAACTGTCTCTTGTGCCGATCGTGCACCAGGTAAAATTCACAACCCACGAGTGCCTTGAGATTTCGCTTTTTAGCTTCGGATACAAATTCAAAGGCGCCGAACATATTGCCATGGTCCGTGATCGCGATTCCCTTCTGGCCATCCGCGACCGCTTTGTTCATTAACTCAGGAATATGGGAAGCACCATCCAGCAGTGAATAGTGCGTATGGCAGTGTAGATGGACGAATTCAGGCATAGTGCAAAATAAGTGAAAAGTGAAGAGTGAAGAGTGAAAAGTGGCGCGGGAAAATGAGAAGTGAAAAACTAAAACGTTTTACAAAGAAAAATAAGTTGCATTTGAATGACAATTCGCCCTAATTTTCTAGTTCACCATTGAAAACTAACCAGTTATGAAACCTTCAATCCTGAGGCAAAAAACCTTTGAATTTGCTGTTAAAATTGTCCGCCTGGTTCAGCGGTTACAATCAGAGAAAAAAGAATTTGTAATGAGCCACCAACTTTTGAAATGCGGAACCTCCGTTGGAGCTAATGATAGTGAGGCTGAGTTTGCACAAAGTAAGGATGACTTTATCAGCAAACTAAGTATTTCGTTAAAAGAGGCAAATGAATCCAAGTTCTTTCTGGAGTTACTCCATGCGACCGACTACATTGAAACTGATGAGTTTAGAAAACTGATTAGCGATTGTGGCGAAATTAAAGCCATGTTAATTTCCTCCCTACGGACTGTGAAATCAAGTAGCAAGAAGAAGGTGTATTGAAAGGAACACTTTTCACTCTTCACTTTTCACTCTTTACTTAGTGCATACGGTTTTTCGGTAGTTTTTGCGGAGCAAAAACGTCGAAAAGCCCGTATGCACATTTGCTCCGGGCTTTTTCGACTAAGGTCTCAAAATAAGAAAACTACATCTTTATGATTAGCAGGCGAATCCTGCGGATCGGTGTCATTGAATATCAACTTAACGTAGGTGGGACGGCAAAAGTTTATATCATATATAAAAAACTTTTATGCCAGAAACTTCTTCCCTGATGGTCATAAAGGTAACTTATCCCTGAATAAATCCCCAAAAACTGTGATAGTTTTTATCAACATATGAATACTGACCAGTCTTAGTCAAATAAGGAATGGGGTGTCATCAAATTGATATAACATTTTAATACAATATATAAATTGCTGTTAATATATCCTTTATAAAAAACATCAATCGAAATACCGACTGATAACTGAGTGCTATACTCACCACACTACATTTTTCACTTTTCACTCTTCATTTTTCACTTATATTCGCGTCCCATTCGCTACCCGCCCGGGTGCTGAAATTGGTAGACAGGCATGTTTGAGGGGCATGTGTCCGTTAGGATGTGAGGGTTCGAGTCCCTCCCCGGGCACTTTTCAAGTGAAGAGTGAAGAGTGAAAAGTGAAGAGTGAAAAGTTTAAGGCCGGCAGTCGCCGGCTTTTTTTATGTCTAGCTGTGGAGGTCTCTTACCTTTTGGAGGAATGGGGACGCAAAGACGAAATCCTGGAGGATTTCATTCTTTGAGGTTAAAACCTCTTCCTTGTTGCCTTCCCAGGCCAGATAACCATCGTGCAGAAGGGCTATGTTGTCGCCTATCTCCATGACGGAGTTCATATCATGGGTATTGATGATCGTGGTGATATTATTTTCCTGGGTGATGTCGTGGATCAGTTCATCTATCACAAGACTAGTCTTAGGATCCAGGCCTGAATTGGGTTCATCACAAAAGAGATATGTAGGCTGCAGGACAATAGCCCGGGCAATACCTGCACGTTTCTGCATACCACCACTCAGCTGGGAGGGGTATTTTTGGTTCACCCCGGTGAGATTAACCCTCTCAAGGCAATAATTGACACGGTCAAGTTTTTCCTTACTGGTTTTATTGGTAAACATATCCATTGGAAACCGGATATTTTCCTCTACCGTCATGGAGTCAAACAGCGCGGTGCCCTGGAAAAGCATACCTACTGACATCCGGATATCCCTGACCTTTTTCTTGTCAAGTGAAGTGAAATTAACATCGTCGTACCAGACAATGCCGCTTGTAGGGCCATATAAACCGACCAGGATCTTGAGCAGGACGGTCTTACCCGCGCCGCTGCGGCCAATGATCAGGTTGGTCTTCCCTGCTTCGAAGGTGAGGTTGATATCCTTGAGGACCTCCTGGTCACCAAAAGACTTGAATATTTTCTCTGCCCTGATCATGAAGTAAGGAGTACTGCGATGAGATAATCGGCGATGAGGATGGCTATATTGCTCATCACTACCGCTGCCGTGCTTGCTTTACCAAGTTCTATGCTGCCGCCTTTGACAAAATATCCCTGGTAGCAGGATATAGCTGCCAGGATAAACCCAAAGACGACTGCCTTGACATACATAATAAAGATATTCCAGGTCTCGAGATAGGAACGAATACCTTGAATATATTCTGCACCGCTAAAGAGTCCGGTCGGCACCGCTGCAATATACGCACCCATGATACTCACGATGGCGGCAACAGATACCAGGAGGGGAACTACAAAAACGGCCGCGATGATCTTAGGCATGACCAGGAAAGCAGAAGTGTTGACCCCCATGATTTCCATGGCATCGATATGTTCCTTTTGACGCATTCCGCCTATTTCAGCGGCCATATTAGAGCCTACTTTCCCGGCGAGCACCAGACAAGTGATCGTCGGTGCCAGTTCGATAATCGTTATATCCCGCACGAGATAACCAACATAATATCTTGGAATAAGCTGACCACCAAGCTGGTAGCTGATCTGAACAGCCATGACAGCCCCCATGAAGGTAGATATCAGCATCACAATAATCAGAGAGCCGATCCCGATATCATTCATCTGGCGCATGGTTTCCTTCCAATACATGGACATTTTCTCCGGTTTGGAGAAAACGAGTTTCATCCAAACGAGAAACTTACCGAAATGCTCTATAAACTTAATATTCATCTACTGCGTCATATCTATTGTAAAAGTAATCGTTCCTAACCAAAGGTTCCTTGGTTTGGGATAACTTTGTCAGTGAGAGGCTGAGAAGGTTAGAAGTATAGAGGGTTAAAGGCATTGATCATCAGTAGCAGTTAACAGAACCCGGCAAACATGAAATAGTTGACACCAACAACAATTAAGAAAATGAATGCAGTTATAACCGGATCAACAAAAGGAATAGGACGGGCTGTCTTGATGGCACTGGCTAGAGAAGGATGGAATGTAGCTGCCACCAGCCGGAACCTGGAGGACCTTGAAGCGCTGCAGGCTGAAGTCAAAGAGGCTTTCCCTCAGCAGGAATGCCTGATCCATTGGGTTGACTTTGCAGAAAAAGAAGAGACTATTACCTATGGAAAAGATATACAGGCGATCTGGCCAGAAATCGATCTCCTGGTGAATAATGTGGGCGTCTTCTTGCCTGGATCAGTCCATGGTGAAGGAGATGGTTCCCTGGAATCTACCATGGCCTTAAACCTTTACAGCCCTTACTACCTCACAAGAACGTTGCTACCAGGTATGATGAAACGTAAAACTGGCCATATTATCAATATGTGTTCCATTGCAAGTTTTATGTCATACCCAAATGGTGGTTCGTATACGATCAGCAAGTTTGCCTTACTGGGATTTAGTAAAGTGTTGAGAGAAGAGATGAAGCCACATGGTCTAAAAGTAACCTCTATCATGCCCGGGGCTACCTGGTCGGCGTCATGGGGTGATGCTCCGTTTGCCCCTGACAGGCTCATGCCTGCTGAAGATGTCGCAGAAGCTGTTGTCTCGTGTACACGCATGGGGTCTTCCTCTGTTGTGGAGGAAATTATTATCAGGCCGCAGTTGGGAGACTTGTAAGAGAGTGAGAGAGTGAGAGAGTGATTAATTTGAATAGGAGATGCGGTAGATGACATTGGCGTAATCATCAGAGACCAGCATGGAGCCATCGGGCAGAAATTCAAGATCAACAGGTCTGCCCCAGGCTGCACCGCCGTCGAGCCATCCTTCGGCAAAGACCGTGTGGGATGCGACCATATTATCCTCAATCTTTACAAGGACAATTCTGTATCCGGAGGGCTTGGTTTTGTTCCATGATCCGTGCTCGGCTATGAAAAGTTGGTT
Source organism: Saprospiraceae bacterium (assembly GCA_035458325.1). Classification (GTDB taxonomy): domain Bacteria; phylum Bacteroidota; class Bacteroidia; order Chitinophagales; family Saprospiraceae; genus Opimibacter. The sequence continues at coordinate 5,483 of DATHZY010000330.1, forward strand.
GCGATATTCCTCAGGGAACATGGTGCCGGAATAAAATTCAAGCCCAAGCGGGGCCACGTGAGGCCCTAGTTTTTCAGCTGGTGGGGTGAATTCGGAGCAACTATGTTTTTTGCCGAGTTTAGGATCGGGATAATCACCCTGGTGGCAATAAGGAAAACCGAAATTCATTCCATCCTCTGGTGCAAAATTGAGTTCACAGGAAGGCATCTCTTCGCCGAGCCAATCACCTCCGTTGTCAGTAAACCATAATTCCTTCGTTTCCGGATGCCAGGCCAATCCAACCGTATTGCGAATACCGCGTTGCACGATTTCGCGAACCTTTGTTGTCATATTGATCCTCGTGATCGTGGCAAATATTTCATCATCAGGTTCACAGATATTACATGGGGCTCCCACCGGAACATAGAGATTTCCGTCAGGGCCAAAGTCAATAAATTTCCATCCGTGGTGCTCCTTGTCAGGATAATCATCAAAGAATACTTCCTTCTTAGGTTTGTCAAGATTACCTTCAATTGCCGGATACTTCAATATTCGATGGACCTCGGCGACATAGAGGTCACCATCTTTTAAAGCTACCCCATTGGGCATTTTTAGTCCGGTAGCTATGGTCCATCTCTTATCTGTTTTGAAATCGCCGTTTTCATCTTTCACTGCGTAGACATTGCCTGCATCTCTTGTTCCGACATACAAAACGCCTGAAGGACTGAGGTCCATTGACCTTGCATTTGTGAGTTGGTCCGAATAGACTTCAATTTTAAAACCTGGAGGTAATTTGATCTTGTCCAGGGACAATAATGCTACCTGTTCCTGTGCGGTTGTATCTCCTATCGTCCCCGCAGTTTCTCCGGCTCCTGGTGTGGAACCCTTGCACCCTAATATTATCAAGGAAAGTAACAGTGAGAATATCATTATTGAAAAGTGTTTCATCACTGCAAAGTACAAAACGCTCAGTTATCAGCTATCAGCCGTCAGCTATCCGAACGAAGTGTCAGCTTCTAGCGGCCAGTATTCAGTATTCGGCAAACGGAATTCAGAAATCGATTTTCAGAAATTGATTTCAGCTTCCAGCCACCAGCTGCTAGCTACCTGAGGATTCAGATGTATTTACAAGGAAGTCTCAAAGGCAAGTTTGGGATACCTCTTACTCTGGTAATTTCTTATAAGTCTTTAGCTCTCACTTTTCTCACTCTCTTATTCTCACACACTCATACACTGAGCAGAAATCTTTAATTTCAGGCCTCGAGACTCTCATGGAGAAAAATCTAAAACTCATTGCCATCCTGCCACAGGAACCTTACTTTTCGGAAATCCGGAAGGAACAGGAGTACATAGCTGCCACCTGGGGACCGGTGCATGCTTTGCGGACCCCTCCGCACATCACCATCGTACCCCCTGTGTCTCTAACCTCCAGCGAGGTGGGCTGGTTGTTCGGAATGGCAGGTGCACTTTCGGGATCCCTACCCTCTTTCAAGATGGAATTGCATGATTATGGTTCCTTCAAGCCAAGGGTGATTTTTATCAATACAATCATCAACAGGGAATTGCATGAAATGTATGACCTTTGGCATCAGGCTTTGCTTTCAAAAATGCCGCACGTGCTGGATAAATACCCCGACAGGCCATATCATCCTCACCTGACCTTAGCGCATAAAGATGTCTCCACGCAACAATTTGATCGTATCTGGAGATATTATGCCAATAGAAAATACCGGGTATCCTTTACAGCAGATCACTTTTGCATATTAAACCACACCGAAAATGGATGGGAG
>DATHZY010000331.1:0-3959 GCA_035458325.1 Saprospiraceae bacterium
GTAGATAAATGTTATTCAGCGGTTGACGTCTGGAGTTCGTATAGCTTTTCACCAAAGCTTACTTCCACGCACCTCTTTTCAATGTCATCATAGGCATCACATTTCAACTTATATAACTCCAGCTTATTCTTTTTAAATTTAAATCCAAAGTATTCCAGTTTATCTGCAGTTTCGCCCAGGCCTACCTGGTCCACTTGTAATCCGGCATCAAAATAATCGATGACAGGTTCGTAGTAAGCATATTTTCCAAGGCCACTGACTTCTCCGTTGGATTTAAATTCGACACGCTCTCCGTTCTTTGTGGTGTATATGCCTTTAAACAGGATTTCTTCAAGGATACGTGGTTCGTTGTTTGTGGCCGAAGGATTGATTTTGATAAATAGTTTATCACCGATTTTTATACTGTCAGCAGAAAGTGCTTGAATCGTGTACAAGGGACTGGAAAGGGTATCTCCTTGTTTGTCCCATAACTGGAATGCGCCATTATTACTGACCGTGACCAGGTCGGATAGGCCTTCATGAAAGTTGATGACCATCGTAGCAGGGCGCAGAGTGTTATCCGGAAGTTGAATAAAGCATTCTTCGCTGCCTTCCTGGGCTTTACGAGGTGATTGATGTTCCCTGATCTTGTTCAGGTAGTCTTCACTGATCCAGCTGCCTGCAAAGGGCACAGGGACACTATTGGTTTTGAAGTTGATGGCAGGGGCTGCACTCTGTTGAGTGGGTTTAGTATCTGAGCCGCAAGAAAGCAGGGTAGTAGCCGCAAGGATGCAAAGAAGAATGTGTTTCATGGTGGTTGTTATATTTATCCTTCAAAGATACGTATGTAAAGCAAGCAGAGCCTACCTCATAACGTATGCATGATCCCAATCCTTATTTCACCAGCAGGAATAATGGAGAAGGGATCAGGCCGCTTGCATTTTTCTAAAGCTGCAGAAAATGTAGTTCTGTGTCGCACCGGAGGGGGTTATGTGGTCTATGGTGAAACACTTGACCTTATGGAAGTACTTCTTCAATTGCTTCACCATCGAGGCTTCAGAGTATTGCCTGATGTCGATGCCACTGCATTTTTTTGGCCCATTGGTGGAGAAGGTGCCTATAATCAGTATCCCTTCCGGGTTCATGCTTTGTTGCACGTTATCAATATAGCTTTCAACTTCACTGTCCCGGGTAAGGAAATGGAAAGCAGCACGGTCATGCCAGAAGTCATATTTTTCGGCAGGCTTGAAATCTGCAGCGTCTGCCACTATCCATTTTACTTTTTCAGATGCATCACCTAACCGATCTTTCGCCCTCTTGATGGCCGTTTCAGAAATATCGAGCACGGTGATATCCTGATAGCCCAGATCAAGCAAATGATCCACGAAAAAACTATCACCACCACCAACGTCGATAATTTTCGCAGTAAGGGGAATCTTGAATTGTTCCAGGAATTGAAGGGACGTCAGGGGAACAGGCTGATACCAGCCGACTTCGTTGGCTTGCTTTGTCTTGTATATGTTTTCCCAATGACGATGGCGGTCGAAGTTATCCATGTGCCCGTGTTTTATGTTTGAGTACCCATTGCCATACTTTGAAGGCGCTTTTATCCATGCAGCTCATCCTGTTTTGGATGATCAGGGAGGAGCCCAGGGTCAGGATGCCAATGAATAAGATAGAAGCATGGATGCTGATCAGGTCAGCTATGACACCTGTTAGGATCGCTCCGATAGCATAGCCCAGATCACGCCAGAGCCTGAAGATGCCGATGCTTTTTGCCCGGTCAAGCGGATGCGTGTTTTCGGCTATGGAAGCAAGGAAAGTAGGATACACCATAGCGGTCCCCCAGCCTAGTAAAGTGGACAATGCAATAAATTGAATCATACTTTGCGCGCATATAAGGGCTACCAGCGCTAAAGCCTGAAGCATCATACCGGTGTACAATAAGTCTTTCTTGCAAAGAATGTCTGACAATTTACCGGTGACCAATTGGCCAATACCCCAGACCGCCGGATAGACAGCGGTTATGATGCCTATCTGGGGCAATGAAAATCCTTTGGTGGCGAGGAGTATCGGGAATATGCCCCAGGCCATCCCGTCGTTGAGATTATTGATCAGGCCAGCCTGGGTGACAGAACCCAGATTCTTGTTAGTCCAGGTAGTTTCACAAAAAATGTTTTTTAATCGTGGCAGGTTACTGGTCGTAGTCTCCAGGTTTACATGTTGCCTTGTATCCGTAATAAAAAAGATGCTAAGGAAAAATCCAAGGACTACTAATACGATACCTATGATAAACGGATAAGGCCTCAAGCCATATTCACCAGCGATCCAGCCTGTCAGGAATGCGACGAGTGCTACGGCGATATACCCTGCAGATTCGTTGATGCCCATCGCCAGTCCGCGCTTCTTTTCTCCAACCAGGTCGATCTTCATGACTACCGTACTCGACCAGGTAAGTCCCTGGTTGATGCCCAACAGCACATTGGCTGCGATAATCCAATTCCAATCCGGAGCGAACATTAACATGAAAGGCACAGGAAGGCCAACGATCCAACCGACGACTAATAAATTCTTCCTGCCAAATCTGTTGGCAAGAGTACCGGTATAATAATTGGTGATGGCTTTGGTAATCCCGAATACGACAATAAAAGAGAGGATGGCTGTTCGTGCCGCGATGGCAAACTCCTGCTCTGCGATCTGAGGAAGAATGGAACGTTCCAATCCGACCATTCCTCCTACAAAGCCATTGATAACCACAAGCAGGGTGAATTGCTTCCAGTTTTCTTTTAACCCCAGGCGTATTTTTTCCACAACTCCACGTCGACTGATAAGGGACGTTTAGTGATTCGAAACACCAAAGATTTTACTTTAAACCACCTTGCGTCGGTTTGATAAAGTTAGGGTCGTCCGGAGATAAGTATCCTATACAATAGATAAATAATCAGTATTTGGCTCTGATCCGGCTGAGACTGACCTGCGTGATACCCAGATAGGAGGCGATATATTTTAGCGGCACCCGCTTGAGTGCATCCGGGTATTCTTTTAGAAAATTGGCATAGCGAACCTCGGCGGAATGAAACTGTATACTTTCAATCCGGTTGAGAACACCCAGGAATGCCTTGAGAAATAAATGCTTAAACAACCGTTCGATTTCCAGGTAGGAATCATAGAGGGCGTGCAATTTGTCAATATTGATCATCAAAAGTTCACAGTCTTCGATGGCCTGGATACCTTTTTTCGAGGGTTGACCCGTGACCAGGCTTTCTACCCGGGCTACAAAAGCGCCTTCGAATTCAAGGCTGTCTGTGATGTCAGTGTCACCTTTGTAATAATAAACTCTCAGCGCACCCTTATTTATGAAGTAAATACATTTACAGGTTTGGCCTATGGCCTGCAAATCCATATTTTTTTTGATCGTGATGGGCGTGCAAACCGCTGACAAAGCTTCGTACGCTTTTGGCGTAAGCGGGTAAATGGAATCAATGATTTCCTTTAGTTTATTCACTGGGTGTATTGAGGAGTCAACCTTAAAATTAATAATTTTAGCTGGCATATGCTTCCTTTGACCAGAAAATATATGCCTGGCAGGCACGGCATGCAGGGTAATATTATATAATTTTCCTGGCCAGATTGATAAGGTTCTTGCGCATGCACACGCTGGTTGTTACCTTTTCATAAGGACCATAGTTTGGTATCACCTCATATCCTGCTTTAGAATAAAGTGCTATGGCTTCCGGCTGGTTGAATCCTGTTTCAAGCATGCTTTCATGAAATCCAGACTCTTTCGCCCATAGTTCAAGCTCATCAAGGATCATCCTGGCGATACCTCTACCCCGGTAGTCCGGGTGGACGAACATCCTCTTTATTTCAACGGATTGAGCATCATAGAGCCTGAATGCTCCGCATCCTACAGGATGGTCACCCGCATAGGCCAGGATCACTTGCCTGATATTGGTGAGCGTATTGAATTGTGCATAGAA
>DATHZY010000332.1:0-3625 GCA_035458325.1 Saprospiraceae bacterium
TCCTGAGCTGCTGGTCCGTACCATGAGTATCAATCCTTCCTACCTGATGACATCGCAAGGGGATAGAGTCAATGACTATCGTGACTGGGGTATTCCTTTGGGAAGGAGGTTCAGGGCGCTCAAGTTGTGGATGACCCTTCAGTTGTTAGGAACAGATGCGATTAAATCCAGATTAAGACACCACATTTCGTTAGCTGAAAAGATTGAAGCGCTCTTGATGCAGGATGCACGTCTTGAACTTTCATACCAGCGCTCGCTAAATATTGTTTCTTTCAGAATTAAGACAGAACTTGATCCGGAAGGAAAGCTGACCAGGCAACTTTCGCAGGAAATCAATAATAGTGGAAAAGCATACATGACCCATGCGGTGATAGAGGGAAGGAGCCTGATCAGATGGGTACCCGGGCAAACGTATACGGAGGAGATGCATATTGAAAACGCCTGGCACCTCATTCAATCAATAATGGACAAAATGATTCCGGAATGACACTATCTACTAAACAGGATTTGCTTGAAGCACATGACAGGATCAGGCATATAGTTCACAAGACTCCGGTGTTGACGTCTTCGACCCTGAATGAAATAACAGGCGCGGAAGTGTTTTTAAAATGTGAGAATTTTCAGCGAATGGGTGCCTACAAAATGAGAGGGGCATCCCATGCGATTTCCAGATTGAGTGATGAGCAACTGGCTAAAGGTGTTGTGACGCATTCATCCGGAAATTTTGCACAGGCGATTGCACTTGCTGCGCGGATCAAAGGAATAAAAGCGGTGATTGTCATGCCGGAGAATGCACCTTCCGTAAAAGTTGAAGCGGTTCGCGGTTATGGAGCAGAGATTATTTTTAGCGGCCCCAGGCCGGTTGATCGTGAGGAAGCAGTCCATGCGGTCATCCATGACCGTGGAATGACTTTTATCCATCCTTCCAATGACCTTCAGGTTATTCTAGGAAATAGTAGTTGTGCCCGGGAATTGATTGAAGAGATCCCAGGACTTGACTTCATTATAGCGCCGGTTGGCGGAGGTGGTTTGCTTGCAGGCACTGCACTTGCTGCACATTGGTTTTCGCCATCGACCAAGGTTTGGGCAGCAGAGCCAAGTAATGTGGATGATGCATACCGGTCATTGCGATCAGGTAAAATTGAAACCAACGAACATGCGGATACGATTGCCGATGGATTACGAACTAATCTCGGTGATATAAACTTTCCTATCATACGCGAACTCGTCAGTCAGGTGTTACTTGTCAGCGAGGAAGAAATCATTTCCGCCATGTGGTGGGTGTGGGAAAGAATGAAGATCATCATTGAACCCAGTAGCGCAGTAGCCGTGGCTGCAGTCATCCGATACCAGGATCAACTAAAAGGAAAAAAAGTAGGCATCATCATTTCCGGAGGCAATGCCGATGTGCGGAAACTAGCAGTGAGCAGTTAGAAGTGAGCAGTTAGCAGTTAGCAGTGAGCAGTTAGCAGTGAGCAGTTAGAAGTGAGCAGTTAGAAGTGAGCAGTTAGCAGTTAGAAGTGAGCAACTAGAAGTGAGCAGAGAGAAGTTAGTAGTAAGAAACCAGTTGAGAATCTTTAATTGCCACGGCTTTCAAGCCGTGGACGCTCATGAAATTTACTTCGCTATATAAATCAGGGATGAAGCATTATCCACATTCCTTTTGCCGGCAAGGAAGGTGCTCAGGCCCGATGTAAAGCCAGCTATCGAACTGAGGAAGTAGTTACCCTTGTACTTTTCACTTAGCATACTTACATAAAAGGCATCGAGAGGCATTGGAATCTTGTCTGTCAGGTTAAAACCATGTTTTGTCACCAGCCTCTTCATCGCATCAGGACTGAAATGCCACAGATGCCTGGGTACATCATAGGCAGCCCAGAGAGGGCCATATTTTTTTGCATCGCTGGAGGTGTGATTTGGTACAGCAATTATCAGGGTCCCTCCCGGTTTTAAAATAGACCGGAAATGTTCCATATATCCAGACAGATCATGTACATGTTCAAGCACATGCCATAAAGTAATCACATCAAAGGATTGAGCTGTTTGACGACCAAGTTCTTCCAGTGGCAGAATGTTGATATTCAGTTTTTCAGCAGCGATTTTCCGGGATTTTCCATCGGGTTCCAGGGCAATCACCTTCCATCCGTTTTCCTGCATGTGATGTGCAAAATGCCCCGTACCAGCCCCAACATCAAGCAATGACCCTGTTTCCAGCCCAGAGGCTCTCTTTACCCAGGAATATTTCTTTTTGAGCATGTATTTCCGGGCTGTATGATATATTCTGTTGATCAGGCCGGCCTTTGTGTCACTATGGGAGACATAGTCTTCAGAAGCATAATATCGCCCTATCTCCGTCTCTTTTGGAGGTGGGTAGGTGGTCTTGAGATGGCAAACAGGGCATTCCAATAGTTCAAACCACTCCCCGGTTATGCTATAATCTTTGACCTGTCCGGCCTTTTTCCACTGCTCCCAGCCACAAGCCGGGCAGGGGCCAGGCGGTTCCTGAATTCCATCTGACAATGTCACCATGGATGCAAATGTAGGATTCAGTCGTTTAATATACGTCTTCGGGCCTGTTTGAAGCATTAAGAATGTTATTTTTGCCGCCTATGATCAATAGCCAGATGATCCGCACAAGAACCCTTATTGTGCTTGTTACCCTGTGGGGCGCCTTTTCAGCCTCTATCGCGTTCGGACAAGTTGCAACGCTGCGAGGCCATATTTACGACGAAGCAACCGGACAGGCTGTTTCTTTCTGTAACCTCACCCTAGCGGGCACCACGATGAGGACGGTGTCCGACCTCGATGGATTTTTCGTTTTTACAAATGTCCCCGCAGGCTCATACGAGCTTCAATCAGCATTTATAGGGTATGATACCCTCGTGACCGCGGTAACACTTCAGGCTGATCAGGTCAAATACCTGAAGCTCCTCATGAAGGAAGGCTCCATCCAACTCCAGACGATCAATGTCAGTGCAAGCCTGGAACAACGGAGAAATGAAGTCAATGTATCCAGAATTACGGTTACGCCTAAACAGATCAAAGCATTACCCTCTACAGGAGGTGAAGCGGATATAGCCCAATACCTCATGGTCCTTCCAGGGATCATCTCCACCGGAGACCAGGGTGGGCAGATCTATATCCGAGGAGGCTCGCCGGTTCAGAACAAAATATTACTAGATGGCATGACCATCTACAATCCCTTCCATAGTATTGGATTTTTCAGCGTTTTTGAAACAGAGGCGATCAAATCCGCTGAAGTATTGAGCGGTGGTTTTAGTGCTGAGTATGGTGGGCGGATTTCAGCCATTGTTGATCTCAAGACTAGAGAAGGTGATAAGACTCGCTTCGGTGGGTTGGTATCCGCGAGCCCTTTCCAGCTCAAGGGATTGGTCGAAGGACCGATCACTCCATTTAATCCAAACAGCAAGGCCAGCTCGTCCTTCCTGATTACAGGTAAGCATTCCATCCTTGATCAGACATCCCAGGGGCTATATGATTATGCATCTCCTGATTCGCTGGGTTTGCCTTATGCATACACTGATATCTATGGGAAGATGTCCTTCCTTTCGGGCGACGGTAGTAAAGTGGACTTTTTTGGCTTTAGTTTTTCAGATGGTGTCAA
>DATHZY010000333.1:0-14253 GCA_035458325.1 Saprospiraceae bacterium
AATAATCTGTTTGACAATATGTGGAGAAACCTGGCCATCCTGTTGTTGATATTGGCGAATGCAGTCCTTTTCGCCCAGTTGCCCCGATCCAGTTTTCACCAGCTCAGGCGTGATGAAAAGCTGATGTCTTCCTTCTACCATTGCCTGGCTGAGGATGAATATGGCTTTATCTGGTTTGGCAGCCGCCATGGTTGAGGGTTATACAGATATGATGGCTATGATCTTAAGACGTTTGTGGTGGATTTTGCGCAATACCAATTGTCCTTAAAGGCGAGCGATCATGCATAAGGTGTAGGTGAGGTATGTAGACTATTTCCTCCAACAGATGCTGATCAACTTTGGATATCCAACAAGAACTGTGTAGGCTTGCTGAGTATGCATACCGGAGAATTCCAGGTCTGGACCTACGACCCGGCGCGCCCGGATGGTTTGGTCCCCAATGAGTGCTTGTGTGCGATGCCTCTCTCGTTCTCACGTTCTCACAGCCCGATCCTCCTGATGATGTCTTCAAACCTCGAATCATCCCGTAACCGATCCAATTTGGGGTCGACTTTCAGGCTGCAGAGAGATTCTTCACGGTGTTGATAGCTAAGCTCAAGCCACTGGAAGGCGTTATCATGATCTCCTATGGCAGCATAGATCAAGGCCATGCTACGGTAGTCATTTGATCCAAACTTTTGATTATGCAGTATTTCTTCTGCTATCGACAGTGCTTCCTGATGCTTTCCGTACGCCGCGAGGATATATCCCCGGGCTAGCTTGGTTTTAAGGGTATTGGCAGTCAATTCGCCCCACCGTTCATTTTCTGCGAGTGCTTCTTCATATTTGCCCTGTTCCGTCAGCACCAAAGAGCGAAGCCGGAAGACCGATATAAAATCAGGGTCGAGTTCGAGTACCTTCCGTGTGTTTTCCAGCGCCTTGTCATATTGACGGGCATAGTAATACGCCATGCCCTGGTCTTTGAGTATTGCCTTTGAAACCGGATCTAATTCAACCGCCAGGGTTATTTTCTGAAGAGCTTCCGTGACCCTTCCATTAAACAACAACCATTCTGCGTACCAATGAGGTCCTGTAGCATAGTTGGGATTGAGTTCCATTCCGATCCTGAATTCATTTCCTGACTTTTCCCAATCCCATTCACTCAGCATCAGGATGAACGCCAGGGAGATATGCGCTTCTGCCAGTTGAGGGTCCAGTTCAAGTGCCCTTGTCACGGCTGCCTTGGCTTTGGGAGTCAGCTCTTTTCTGGAGTAGGTGGTGTATTCAATCATCAGGTTGAAGGCATCTGCTATACCAGCCCAGGCGAGGGCATAATTGGGATCTATTTGAATCGCATTTTCAAAATACCTTATCGCGGTATGCAATCCAGCTTCTGTTCGTTTGTTCCAAAAATATCGTCCTTGCAGATAGAGCTGATAGGCTTCTGTACTTTCCGTGAAACGTTTCTGGAGAGAATCCAGATCATCGGCGGTGAGTTTTATGCGTAGTGCTTCGACGATTTTGGATGAAACCCTTTGCTGGATATCAAATATATCTTCGATGGTGCCCTGGAAGATGTCTGCCCATAACGGGGAATCCTCCAGGGCATCAATAAACTGTGCGCTTATCCTGAGGTTGTTGCCATGCTGCCGGACACTGCCTTCCATGATATAGCTGGCACCGGTTTCAAGGCCGATGGTTTTGATGTCCTTAATGGTGTCCTTATAACTCATGGAGGTCGTCCTGGAGATCACACGTATGCCGCTCAGGCGTGTAAGATTGGAGATGAGCTCCTCGGTGAGGCCATCACTGAAATAATCCTGGCCGGTATCCTTGATGATATTGACAAACGGAAGTACAAGGATGCATTTTTGTTTGCTAATGGTACCCTTACCTTTCATGCTCGTGATCTCCGGCAGGACGATACCCGGTTGGCTAATGGCATAGATGTCGATTTGATCTTTGACATTCTTGAGCGCAAACTTTCCGAGAAACAGGGTAGGAAGATCCCTTTGATTTTTGATATCATCATGTGCTTTTCCAGATATGAGAATACTACCCGGGATGGCAAATGATTCTACGCGTGATGCAATGTTGACGCCATCACCATAGATGGAATTCCCTGAGATGATCACATCGCCGGTATGCATGCCAATGCGCAAGGGGACTTTGGGGTCTTGCTGCATTTGTAGTTGTATTGCCAGTGCTGCCCTGACGCCTTCCAGTGTGCTGTTGAAGCTACACATGGCACCATCGCCCCGGATCTCAAGGATACGACCCTTGTGCGAAGCTACTGTTGATTCAAGTTGATTCCGGAACTTATTGAGTAGATGCAATGCCAGCGCTTCATCTTCCTGCATGATGGAGGTATATCCATCAATATCAGCAAACATGATAGCGGCAAGCTGGCGGGTAGAGGACACTTTAAATGGTTTTACTGGATCATTGTGAGCGCAAAAGATACGGACTCTTGCGGGTTAATATGGAGCAACTACATTGAACCAAGTGACAATCACCCACTAACCTGCTAAGCCTCTCACATTCTCACTCTCTCACTCTCTTACTCTCTTGCACCTCTCACTCTCTCACTTGTCCCAGATAATCATCAAACCACGCCAGCGTCTCCTTCGCAAAGTCTGTCCGCGGAACAAGGTGCCCCACCTCGTAAAGGATCAATTTTTTATCCTTTGCGGGCGTTCCCAGGAAATTAAACATCGGCTTCTGCGAAGTCTCGACTGGAAAGTACATGTCATGTTTACCATTGAGCATCAGCACCGGCTGTGTGATCCGGGGAAGGAAGTTGATCTGATCAACTTCAGGGAGAGCAGGGGTCATACACATGCCTCCTACATTGAGCACGATAGCCTTGATTCGTTTTTCAATCGCAGGCATGATGCCGCCCATAAATCCTCCCCAACTCCATCCTAAGTACCCGACATTGTCCATCTGCATATCGTTACGCGTTTCGAGATAATCGAGTGTCCTGCCGATGTCTTTGCGCCACATGATGACATGATCTTTGTAGAAGACAGTCGCTTCCGGTAAATCAGATTTTATACCATCATGACGTTCGTACGTCCCTTTATAGACCGGTACCACGAGGGCTCTTCCGCTTTTAAGAATAAAATCAATTCACCCTTCAACAAATGCAAGGTTATATTTTTTTGTAAAGAGTGCCTGAGATCCAGGAAAAAACATAACTGGCTGGTAGGGTGGTTTTGAATTTTTTGGCAGATAGAGATACAATTCCATCCGTTCATTATTATACCCTGCGTCAAAAGTGATTTTTTCAATAGTCCAATTCTCCCGGTCATTGGTGGTTTCTATTTTCTCATTCAACGGCTTCTTGTCGTAACTGAATTGGGGAAGGAAAAAAGCAAAGGTTTCGTCATCCACCGGTTTCTCTTTGAGATAGTCGCGGAAAGCAGCATCTACAGGCTTGAGCAGAGAGGTCGTCGTCGTGTCACCCTCCAATACCTTCATACATCTGAATCCATTGGTTAAACTTCTGTCAGCGGCGGGTTGGTAATATGCATCATTAAATGCGTAGGATGGGTCATTCCAACCTCCACCTAGTATATATCTGATGGCATGGCCCGTATTTGCATTGTAGCACCACTCACGGGCATTCCCTGCGAGGTTGTATAGGCCATAGGTACTGATCCCTGCCAGAGAGTCAACAGGAATAGTGCCTTTTCCATTGAAGTTGCTTAACGGAACGATATACTCGGTACGAGCAGTGGCAGCAACCACACCCCAGTGAAATACAGTTGGTAGTTGTTTGCCGGCAAACTCAGCATAGGCAGCAGCTTCATACCATGATACCCCGGTCACTGGGTGTAGTGCCTGACCATCCGGATACGTTCCTGCCTCCCACATCGCAGGTCCCTGCCTTCCTGTTTTGTCGAGGAATGCCTTCACGGCCACTTCAAAGGGCACTTCTTTTCCTCCGATGATGATAGGGTGTTTCCAGAATTTCCGTTCAGTGTAACCACCTCCTTCAATAAATTTTTGGTAAGCTGTATTGGTTACTTCATGCCGATCTATCAAAAACGATTCAACGTCTTTTGGACCATGCTGTTCAAGTCCAACGATATACATGTATGTACTGGATTTTGGAATTCTCACCATGTCATCCGGCAGGTTGCCGATAGCATCCAGTTTTATGATGGCACTATCTTGTCCTAAAGGACCAAAGGCGAGTGAGCCGGCATATTCGATAGTCTGGAAGCCTTCTTTCCGGAATTCCATCCTGAGATATCCTCGGGGAAATCTTGTATCAGTAAGTGGCGTAGAACCTGCTGATCTCCATTCAGCATCTGGCGTGTGGTAGTCTTTCCAAAACACTTCGACTCCCGCAGGATCTGTTATCAGGTATGGCGTTGTTGAAATTTTAGGCCATAATTTGATAAGCGCAGAATCCTCAGCAATATACTTTTCAGCTTCCAGGCCCATATCGAAGGCCTCTGTTGGGGGACGAAAATTTTCACTGACCAGCTTTTCGATTTCCGGTATCAGTTCATTACGGGCATTTTGTTTTTTTACGATGCCTGGTATGATCATAAAACCTGCAACTCCTAATGCGAGTATTGGTAAAGTTATCGTGGTAATTTTTTGTAATGAGGTTTTGCCTTTTTGTTGATTTTTATCTGACTGCATCACCGTTGTCATTCGCACCGGTGCGGCAGATTCAGCATGGAAGCTATTGATGTCGACCTCGTATATTTTTACGGGCTCTTTTACATTTTTGAGGTTTTCTTCGCGGACATACGTAGAGATGATACCTTGCTTATTGGAGATATTCTTGTGTACGGATTCGGAAATCCATATACCACCGATGGGCGCAAGGGCCTGGAGTCTTGCTGCGATATTGACGCTGTCACCAAAGACATCATTGTTTTCAAAGATGACATCTCCAAGGTGAATACCGATGCGCAATTGCAGGCCTTCTATTTGCTCACAAGCCTTGATCATCAGGCAGGCACAATTGACGGCATCGATGACGGTGGAGAAACTGGCCAGGGTTCCATCACCGAGTTCCTTGATATAAAGGCCTCCGTGTGTTTCGATCAGTGGTTTCTGTAGTTGCCGGTTTTTGCGGAGGATGTCAAAGGCTTTCTTTTCATCATGGCCCATCAACGCGGTGTATCCCACGATATCAGTAAACATAATAGCGGCCAGTTGGCGGGAGGAGGTCATTCAATTTTGTTTAAGCTGAAAGATAGTATAAAAGGCGGAAGGGCTGAGTTGCCATCTCCGAAAAGGGCTTCTGTATCCGAAGAAGGCTTAGAATATGGAAGGTGCGTCGGGCACAGGGCAGAGGGATTGTCAGGTGACAGATCCTGCTATATCCAATAATCAATAGCCAAGTAAAAGTAAAAATGAGTATGTCTGGATTTTGATTTCAGTTTGTTCCAATAGCCAATAACCAAAATCGCGTGAAAGTTGAAAAGGGGTACCAGATAAGTAATTGAAACATGAAAGGAGCATGAAAATCACAAATCGCCAGCACCCGACATGAATTGTATTCGGTACATTGACTACCCCGGTTTTACATGTATAGCCGCATGTTTAGGATAATTAAAATTTCGTATTTTATTGAGCAGAAAGGATGGTATAATTGATTGAGGGAAGGCTTTATACCGACAATTGTTTTATAGTATTCAGGTTACACCAAATTTTAGGTTTCGAGGCATGCTAAGGCAGCAAAAGTCTTCTGCCCATTCGTTTAAAGGTATGACTGATGTCCTATCTTTGCATGTGATGAATAACACATTAAACCATTATACTATGAAAAATCTTTGCTTAGCGATTTTTGCGATACTTGTCTCATCTAATCTCCTCACCTCACAGGCTCAAGATTCAACTTCTTCCCAGCCTTTAAAGGCCACTGATTTCAGCGGGGGTTACGGACATTTTTTTACCGGTATGGGCTGGATTGAGCCATCTGACCTGGTCAGCCATCTTCAAAGTCCGGAAGTATTCGGTTCGTCTTTTGTCTGGGACAATGCGGCCATCAATACGGGCGTAGAAGGATACGCTGAAATCCACCGCTTACTGGTTGGCGGCGGCGGTTTTGGACTGCTGACGCAAAACATGGAATCAGATAGAGGCGTGCTACGATTCGGATTCGGAGGAGGATATGCCAAAGTAGGCTATGTGGTCTACCAGCAGCCCCGTTATTTCGCTTCGCTGATGGCCGGATTTGGTGGAGGTGTCATGTATGTTGGCATTGAAAATACTTCAGATCAAACACCCATTTATTTCAGCAGCAACAATCCAGTCCTTCCGCGTGGGGATGAGGATTACTTCAGGGGATATCTCCTCTATGACCTGGCGGTCAATAATAAGTTTATCGCTACGAAGATCAATCAGGACAGCCGGAAATTTGGTGGCCTCATGTTCGGCCTCGACCTCGGTGCTACGATTGCTCTTCCGGTTGATACCTGGAGGGACGATGTGGGCACCGTGACGGGTATTCCTTCCCCTGGTTCCTTTGTGAGCCCTTATCTACGATTGACCATCGGTGGTGGTGGGTTCAGGAAGCATTATGATAGGTAGTTAGCAGTTAGCAGTTAGCAGTTAGCAGTCAGCAGTCTGCAGTCTGCAGTCTGCAGTTGTGAGTGGATGAAAGTCGCTCATTCAAGTCTTCAGACTTGAATGCAATATATGCTCGTCTCCTGACGAGCGGGACGTTACTTCACATTTAAGGCCATTTAGAAATTAATGTGAGCCTATACTCTCGTCTGGAGACGAGATTATATCTGGTTCAAGTCTTCAGACTTGAACCAGATATAATCTTATAATCCCCATAAACTCATCAACTCATAAACCCATCAACGCATCAACTCATCAACTCTTAAGTCTATCAGGTTCTCACGTTCTCACGTTCTCACGTTCTCACGCTCTGGCAGCTTCTTCGTATCTTTAGACTTATACCTCCCACTAACCTTATGCGTAGTCGCTTTATATACATTTTACCCGCTTTCCTGATCCTCACTGCACTTTCATCACCTTTGACTGGACAGGTATCCAATCCGGAGGCAATAAAGAAGCTGATCCTTAAGTACAAAACCGACGCACGAGGTCCCTATCTGGATATCCGCTGGTTTTGTAAGGATGGCTCCACCCGCGCAGCGCGTGATCCATGTCCCGGTGAGAAACAAGGTCATCAACACGCCAGATATAAGGACGAAGTCAAAAGGCTGGCAGAAAAGGATCATATTTTCCTGGGACAGATACTGACCTCAACACCGCATGAGGATTTCTGGGACGGAAACAAGGCCCAGTCCCGTCTCAAGCAATATCAGCTCGAGCTTTATCTCCGAAACATTGATCATGGTTGGGTCAACCAACGTGCACAATTCTATCGTGGTGCAGTGCAGGTGGAAGATGAAAATGAGTGGGGTATTGAATTTTATCAATGGCTCCTGGCGGATGCGGATAAGATTGCCACACATTATTTCCTGATTCGACAGAGTGCTAAGGATATTCCGCATCATGCGGAGAATAACAATACACAGCTCGTTCGCGCCTTGTCCAGCGAGATATCCGATACATATCCAGCCTTCCAGGATTTGCGGATCAAGATCCATGGACTGCCGGATGCGAAACTGATCCAGCAGGTGCAACAATTCCAGCAAAGTGAAAAGAATAAAATTCCAGCTGAACTGAATCCAAAGTTTGATGCATTGATCAGTGGGCTGAAAATTATGTACCGGCCATTCGATGTCAGTGATTTCATCGTCCATCGCAAGAAGCTGCCCCTGGGAATGGAAGCGGATAATATCATGTTGAAGTTTGTGCAGCAATATCCCGGTTTAACCACCCCTGCCGCTCGATGCCAGCTCATGAGCCAGACAGCCCTTCAACTGCGCAGGCAGATCATCACCCCCATGAAGGGCAATGCACGCCTGGCACTGATTGATATTTCAAATAAATTGGAAAGCCTCATCAACCAGGAGATATCCCAATGGAAACCAACCTCCTTGAAGGAATTGCTTGCACAGGTATACTGCCTTTCTGAAGCTGCCGCAGGATTTGGGTTTCTCGAATTGTGGGAATGGGATCAATTGCGCAAAGCCATGGAAATGCCTGGTGGCAAATCAATGACCTTGCAAGAGCTAAGCGAATTCAGTGATGCCGGACGCCAGATAGCAGAGTGGGGGGCTGGGATGGTTCGCGCCAATTATTTTCCGGTCATCAATCTATACAAAGACTTTGAACCTTTAGCGGTTGGATTTTTTGATGACAGAGTGCGGTCTTCCGTGCTGTTGCATCTCGGTCTGGCTGTAAGCCGCCTGGGTGATGAGTTTGCAAGGGAGGCAGATTTTTCGAATGATGTATTAGCGATCCCTGATCAGTCGGCCATTCGTGGGCTCAATCCGGGATATGCAGCAGGCCAGCTGATTGTGGTCACTGAATCCACTAAGGATATGGTACTTTCTCCTGATAAAATCTATGTCTTTTACCAGGCACCGGAGAATCTCAAGCCCGTAGCAGGTATAGCCACGGTCACGGAGGGTAATATGGTTTCCCATGTCCAATTGTTGGCCAGAAACCTTGGTATTCCGAATGCGGTCGTTTCTAAGGAAAATATGGAAGCCATACGTGCCTTTCACTTGCTGGATGTTTTCTATGCGGTCTCCAACAAAGGCACGGTGATCATTAAACCCTGGTTTACGATGGCCCCCTGGGAGTTTGACCTTTTTAAAAAGAAAAAAGAAAGGGAAGAAAAAATTTCTGTTCCCGTGGATCGTATTTTATTGGACAATCCTGCTATACTGAATCTACGCCAGGTGGATGCCACACAATCCGGAAAATTGTGTGGTCCAAAGGCCGCCAATCTCGGGCAGTTGAAGAAAATGTTTCCTGATAATGTGGTAGAAGGTATTGTACTGCCATTTTCTATTTTCAGGCAGCACATGGACCAGACGATCCCTGGTCAAAAGACGACGTATTGGAACATGATGTACGGAACCTTTAAAGAGGGAGAGCGCATGCGCAGCATTGGAGCCACTGAAGCAGATATCGAGGCTTTCTTGTTACATGGTTTGGATTCCCTTCGCACCTTTATCAAAAAGATGCCTTTGCTTCCTTCATTCAAGAGTGAATTACAGCAACAATTCCTTTCAGCATTTGGTCAGCCATTAGGGAAGGTACCTGTCTTTGTACGTAGTGATACCAACATGGAAGATCTCAAGGACTTTACAGGGGCGGGTCTTAACCTCACCGTCTTCAATGTAGTTGATGTTGAAAAGATATACCAAGGTGTGCGTGATGTGTGGGCTTCCCCATATACTGAACGGAGTTTTAAATGGAGACAGCGGTACCTCAACAATCCTGAAAATGTTTTTCCATCCATCGTGATTATCCCCAGTGTGGATGCGGATCATTCTGGTGTCATGATTACCAAAGGGGTTACTACAGGAAGTGATAAGGACATTACAGTTGCTTTCAATCATGGTGTTGGAGGTGCTGTGGATGGACAGGCAGCAGAATCCTGGCTGCTGTATGCGGATGGAACAGATTTGCTGCTAACACCCGCGCGTGAGTCATCATACCTTTCTATACCTGCCACGGGAGGGAGTGTACGCCAACCTGTTACATTTGAAAAAAGAATCCTTTCGCCGGCTGATCTGAAAGCATTGAGAGAACTTGCTGCCAGGATACTCAGGGAATTGCCAAATGCACCCGGTATCAGTACCCAGGGCCCATTTGACATGGAACTTGGGTTTAAAGATGATAAGATGTGGCTTTTCCAGGTGCGTCCCTTTGTAGAAAACAAACAGGCCGCCGCATCCGTGTACTTACAATTTATATCTCCTGCATTTGATGGCGGGCAATCTGTTTCACTTGATATGACTATATAAACATGGTATACCGGAACATCCTACTGACTGCTTTTTTAATCTGTCTATTTGTGACGGGCGCGCCATCGTATCCGATTGATGCGTATCATCTCACCAATATCCGCAGGCTGGATTATCTGCAACAGGTAGTGGATGGAGACATAAAAGGCAGCTTGCCGGTACCGGGCGCCATGAAATCCATCAATGATATCTGTCTCAATCTGATGAATCCGATGGGTGATAGTCTCTACAAAATCCCGGCTCCGGATCCGGCCTTGCAGAAAGCACTGAATAGTTTGTTTCCAGGGCTCAATGAGAATTACAGTGTGGCCTTGCTGGATATTACGGTAGGACGGCCCGCCCGCTATGCAAGCCGAAAAGAAACAGCAGGATATCAGCCAGGCAGTGTGGGCAAGCTTGCTGTTTTATTGGCTGTCTTTGCAGAGCTGGCTAAAATCTATCCGGACTCCTTTGCCATGCGACAGGAGCTTTTGTGTACGAAGGAAGTTCGCGGAGGTGTATGGGCGTTGACGGATGAACATACCGTTTCGATTTTCAATACACAAACGCAGACCCTAAAGAAGAGGCAAGTGCAGGCCAATGATGTATTCCTGCTCTACGAATGGCTGGATTATATGATGTCGGTCAGTAACAATGGTGCTGCGGCTGTTTGCTGGAGAGAAGCGATCCTGATGCGTGAATTTGGAAAGGATTATCCGAATCTGACAGAAGCCAGGGCTGTAGAATATTTTAAATCAACTCCCAAGTCCGAGTTATCAGAACTGGCTATCAATGTTGTCAACGAGCCCTTGCGTGCATTGGGTATCGGACATGATGAGTGGAGACTGGGCACGATGTTTACAAATGGTGCCTCCGGGCGCATTCCTCCAAAGGGTGGCAGCATAGGTACTCCGGTGGGGTTGATGAAATTCCTCATCAATATGGAAAGGGGACTTGCTGTTGATGAGGAGAGCAGCCTCGAAATGAAAAGGCTGTTTTATATGACGGACAGGCGCATACGATACGCCTCTGCACCGGCCTTGCGTAACGCGGCTGTCTATTTTAAATCAGGAAGCTTGTATAAGTGTCGCCCGGAAGAAGGTTATTCCTGCGCAAAATATAAAGGCAATGTGGACAATTTTATGAACAGTGTCGCCATCATCGAGCATACCGATGGGACTACCTACATGGTAGCACTCATGTCCAATGTGCGCAAGAAGAACAGTGCCAATGACCATATGGCGCTAGCTGCAGCTATCGATAAGAAGGTGCGTGGCCTGTAACACCTTTTTTATATTTCGCGCAACGCCGCAATGTAAAGTATAATTATATTTTCTCGCGCAACGCCGCAACGACGCAGCGTAAAGCATATTTGTGTTTTCTCGCGCAGATCCATAGATCTCGCCCCTAAGGGCAGCAGGAGACGCAGAGGTGCAGAAAATCCTAAAGTTAAATCGCTCAGAGACGCAGAGGCGCAGTTTGAAGAATATATCTATTTTCTCACTTTCTCACTCTCTCACTCTCTCACTCTCTCACTCTCTTACACCTCTCACTCTCTCACTCTCTCACACCTGAGTCAGGATCTTCTTCGCAAACAGACTGATCCTCGGATTTTCATCCTTTGCAGCCAGGTGCAACAGGGGTGTGTATTTGTCCTTGGCGATCGCTTCTATCAAAGAGAGGACCGCTAACTTAACAAGATCATCATCGCCTTTCAACAAGCGCTCAAAGCTTGATTGCTTTGTCAGGATTCCCAGGTCCAGTCTGGCCATCACATCATCAGACATTGTTTCCAGGGAGGCTGTTTCCACGATAGGCATGACGACCTTTTTCAGCGCCGGTTCAAGGATATTATCGAGGAGTTCGACGGCATTCATGCGGATAGCAGGGTCTTCATGATGCAGTTCCTTGAATAAGGGCAGGATGACATTTGGTGGATACGCCAGGCCGATAACCCAAAAAATATGTTCCAGGATGGTGTTGCGTCTACGTTCCAGTAACTCGATCAATTCCTTCAGTGCCATGCTGATTTTCGGATTGTCCTTATATCTCTCGAGGTTATGATGGGAGGTGTAGCTGAGGACCAGGGTATCCTTGTACAATTCGACATCTTCGGTCACGATAGGGATTAAGCGCTTCCAGCCGATGGTGAGATGCGGAAACCTTGCCTTAATCGTATGAAGGGATTCAAGCGCTTCCATTTTGACGGTCGGATCTTCGTGTTTGACCAGTTCGAAAAGGTAATCAACTGCTTGCTGTGTTTCCATCGTTTCAGCCAGTGAAGGCAATTGGATCATAAGATCCGTTTTAGTCTCGCTGTCGTGGCTCACATCTTCGAGAATCGGAAGTAATTCAGCAGGTTCATAGCGGGCCAGGGCTTTTCTTGCGGTGGAGCGGGTGGTCTTGTTTGGGAGGAATGAAAGTAATGTCTTGATAAAGCATGGCGCCTGGCTACTCCCGGCGGAGAGAATGGCTTGCTTGACAACTACCGGATTAGGGTCTTTCATATAGTCTTCCAATACGGGATAGAAGGCGGAAAGCTTGCCATAGCCGATGGTACGTGCGATCATGATCCTGATGGCCTGCAGATCTTTTGGATCATTTAGTTTATTTGATAGATCTATTTTTTGCTGCAACCGATTACTGAGGTTAAACATGGCCTGCATATCGGGATTATCACATGCTTCTGTGGCCAGGCCTACCAGCGCAGCTCCGTTGACGGCAGGGTCTTCATCCAGAAGATAGGCATTGATCATGTCTACGCGATTTTGTCTCGTCTGGGCCAATAGTGTGGAAAAAGCCCTGGACCTGACTTCGTCATCAGGATCTTTTAATAAAGGCTCTATCTTACTGGTGATCGTATGATCGGTCGAGTAATAGAGGCAGCGCAAAGCAGCCTGGCGCACGTTAGGTGATTCATGTGCCAGTAAGGGAATCGTATCGGGCATGAGCCGGGCATCCTTGCTCTCCTCAATCCTCGCCAGCAGGTAAAGGATTTGTTTGGTCGTACCTGTCTGCAGTGTGCGCCGGATTCCACCGATTACCGAGGTAGCCGTATGTCGGAATTCCTTTTTGGTGGAAGGCTGTCTGGTCATGCCGGCCCGTGCTTCAAAGGCAAGTACATATTCCCTGCGCAAACGAATCGCGAAGTATATCCAGAGGAAAATCAGCAACAGGATCATGGCACAGACCGCACGGACAGAAAGATTCAAACCATTGACGAGGAAGATGAGGATGATGCCACCAATACCTGTGGCCGTGGTATCCACAAACACATCAATAAAGGTCTTTGCCTGGCTCTTGATTGCCATGGGGATAGGCAGGATGAGTAATTCTGTGACCGCCTTATTAATCGATTGCTTCAGGGAGATCTCCAGCACTTTCAGGCTTGTCCCGGCCCACAGGACTGGTGTATAGAGGACAGCCGCAGCGCCTGTAAACAATACCATGGGAGAAATAAACAAGCTCCTGCCAACACCAAGCGCAGCAACTACACGTTGGGTAATCAATAACTGGACGCCGAGTGAAACGACATTGGCTGTTGAAAACCAGAAACCAAAAAAAGCGGTGAGCTTTTCCGGATCCTGAATCCGTTGAGAAGCGATGGAACTAAATTGGAATTCAACCAATTTACTGACCACTACACTGATACCCATGATCAGGGCGAGGAACGTGAGGTGTTTTGAATTGAGGATAAGGCGCAGCGGATATTCATGGAGTGTCTTAGTCTGGCGGCTTTGAACGGTGCGGTTAAATTCAGGTACGAAGGTTAACCAAATCCGTTGATTGATCGACATACCGATCATCAGCATGACGGAGGCAACGAATAAAATATTTTTCCCATCCATCAAAGGTGCGAGGACAGAGGTGATATAACCTCCGCTAATGCCTCCTGCGATGGCTCCGGCCCCGATAATACCAAAGAGCCTTTTGGCTTCGAGGGAACTGAAGACGAGATTACCCAACAACCAGAATTGGGAAGTGGTGATGAGTCCAAATAAGGCAACACCGATATAGAATACATAACTCATCCAATCCCGGAAGAGATCGAGATGAAGTAGCACCGCAAACGTGATGAGACTGAATATGGAGATCATGTAGGTCCGCTTCATGATGATCCCTAAAGGCAGTCGGTTCAATAACCTGGAATAGCCTGTGGCGACCGCCAAAGCTGTCAGTGCCACTAAAAGAAAGACCAATGGCAATTTGTCAATACCGGCTGTAGACAGGAACTGGGCATTGACGACGGGCTTGACAATCCAGAGGCATTGGATCAGCAGGAAGACATTGAGCTGCATGAGCCATACACGTCGGAATTCACCTACACGGATGTCAAACATCCGAAGGAAGAAGTCTTTTCCCTTCGACAGCAGCGCTTCAAACATATGCGGCTGCTAATCTACCCCTTTAGGGC
Organism: Saprospiraceae bacterium; assembly: GCA_035458325.1. Taxonomy (GTDB): domain Bacteria; phylum Bacteroidota; class Bacteroidia; order Chitinophagales; family Saprospiraceae; genus Opimibacter. The sequence goes on from DATHZY010000333.1 coordinate 14,245, forward strand.
CAAGACATT
>DATHZY010000334.1:0-3541 GCA_035458325.1 Saprospiraceae bacterium
GTTCAAACCGGTTGGGATCGACCTGGTCACCATTCATGTATTCGTCCAGTTTCTGCTTCATGCGGTTGCGTACGTAGGCAAACCGCTCCTTGTCATGCGCCTCGATCTGGTTGCACATATCATGGATGGCAGTGGCGGACTGGTGGAGGTCATTATAGAGGCTGCGGCCTTCATGTTCCCTGAAGACAATCAGTTGATCGATTGATTTGTTGACGGCCTCCAGCATCGCATTCCATAGGGCATCGTCCATGGAGGAGGTGGCACCGGATTTCAGGATATTAGGGAGCTTGAGCACTTCGTGGAGGATCTGGTCAGGATTGACCCCGAGTTCGATCGCTATAGAGCTGAGTTGTTTAAAGTGCTTCTTGATGAGCGCCTTGTCATAATCTATATCATCGATGCCCAGGTCGCCTTCAAAAGAAATGGTCATTTCTATCTTACCACGCTGGGTGCGTTGGAGGACCAGATTGCGCAGGTCGATTTCCTTTTCTCCCAGGCTGACGGGTAGTTTGATCCGGAGATCAGTGATTTTGGAGTTAAGTGACCGGATCTCGGACAAGACGGTCATATCATTGTATGCGGCGCTTCCGCGTCCATACCCGGTCATGGATTGAATCATGGGGCTAAGATAGTGGTTTAGCGGTGATGGCTATAAAAAGGGCGGAACGGCAGAAGGGCGGAACAGATGAACGGCTGAAAGCCCATACTGACCCCCTTCCCCCTGAAAGGGGGAGCTAATTATTTCATGATATTTGGTGCGGGTTATATAGCAAACTATTCCCCCTTTCAGGGGGTAGGGGGTCCGGGAGATCAATTCCTCCTCAGCACTTCCTCTTCTGCCCTTCAGCCTTTCTGCCCTTCCGCCCTTGGGCCTCCTCGGCCTTTTAACCCTTTTCTTATTGGGATACAACACGTTATAAATACATGAGCAAAATAAAAATGTGTAACCCTATGATATATTATCGAAAGTATTTTTAGAACTTTGCCCTCCCGAATTGCCGGAACATAGGCATAACTTACTATAAATCAGAGTAATGAGAAAAGCAGATTTAGTCAACATCATTGCCGAGAAAACAGGCGTACCCAAAGTAGACGTCCTGGTCACCATGGAGACGTTTTTTTCAGAGATAAAAGCATCTCTGTCTAAGAATGAAAATGTCTATATCCGCGGTTTTGGCTCCTTTATCACCAAGAGAAGGGCTAAAAAAGTCGGCAGACACATCAAGAACAACGTATCTATTGAGATTCCGGCTCATTATATACCATCTTTCAAACCCGCCAAGGTATTCGTGGATGAGGTGAAAGACGGTGTTCCACCTGAGGAATAGTCAGCTGGTGAAGAAAAAGGAACAGGTCCTATATGTTGTCGGCGCTCTGGTATTACTCGCCGTACTCTATTTCGGCTTTGATATAAACCCTTCAACCCATAAGGCACTTGAAAAGTCAAGAGCCTTAAACACAGAGGAATACGATATTACCTCCTACCAGGCCGAAGCTAAAAAAAGCCTGAAAGAAGAGGATATCAAATATCTCGAAACCCTTGAAGCACAGGTACAGCATGCCGGTCCGGATTCAGCTCGTCTCAATATCCTGAAGCAACTCTCTGGACACTGGTACAAGCTAGGAAACCCGGTCATGGCCGGCCTCTATGCCAAAGAAGTGGCAGAAAAGGAGAATTCCGCGCTGAGCTGGTCGATCGCCGGCACCACATTTGCCTCCGGACTGCAACAGGATCTCGAAGAAAAGCAAAAGCTTTTTCTCAGAAACCAGGCACTGGCCGCTTTTGAAAGTGCCATTTCGCTCGAACCGGCAGTGGTAGATCACCGGATCAACCAGGCCCTGTGCTACATTGAAATGCCCGAACAAGGCCAGCCCATGAAAGGAATTCAGATGCTGGCCGGCTTGGCGACAAGCTATCCGGAATCTCCCGCCCCCGCTTACCAACTGGCAAGGCTCGCGGTGAGAACAGGACAATACGATCGTGCATTGACGAGGATAGAGCAGGCCCTCAAACTGGATCCTCAGGATTCAAGGATAGCCTGCCTGGCCATTGACATATATACGGCGCTCAACAAACCCGAAGAAGCTGCAAAGCTGGCGGATAAGTGCACCGGACAGAACTAGACATATATTTTATAAAAACATAATTTTTTAAGTATGCCTTGCGGTAAGAAAAGAAAAAGACATAAAATCGCTACACACAAGCGAAAAAAGCGTCTGAGAAAAAACAGACACAAGAAGAAGAATAGATAAGCATTCATTTAACCGGCATCAACGCAGTCCGATGTCCACGATATATGCCCTCCTGATGCAGGGGGGCGCCGGTTGAGCAGAGCCATTGAATGCCCTCTAACTTTCTTTGTGTGCTGAAGGATGAGTGATCATCCTATGCTTCCGGTGTATCATCGCTGCATTATTAACGATATACCCTATTGCCGTCAATATCAATGCCTGATTCTCCCTGTACGTGTGCAGGAGTGATAAGAAAGTTGTTTTGATCATTGCCTTTCAGGGCTTCGACTGCTGATGTGCCATTGAGCATATAGGGTAGTTTATGGACAAAGAATTAATCGTCCAGGGGACTCCGACCAGAGTGGAAATCGCCCTGGTGGAGGATCAGAAACTGGTAGAACTGCATCAGCAGAAAACCAAAACCAACTTCTCCGTTGGTGACATCTTCCTGGGGAAGATCAAGAAGATCATGCCCAGTCTCAACGCCGTCTTTGTGGATATCGGGCACCGAAAGGATGCCTTCCTCCATTATACTGACATGGGTCCGAAACTAAGGACCGTCATGAAGTATACAGAGGATAGTATCCAAGGCAAGCAGCAGACCGCCCTCCTCGACAGCTTTGAGTTCGAACCAGAGATCATCAAGACAGGCAAGGTAGACTCCGTCCTCAAGAAGAATGAGAACATCCTGATCCAGATCCTCAAAGAACCCATCTCCACCAAAGGCCCCAGGCTCAGTTGCGAAATCACCATCCCGGGACGCTTTATCGTCCTCACTCCCTTCAGTAATACCATCGCTGTATCCAAGAAGGTCAGCAGCCAGGAAGAACGGAAGCGCCTGCAGTTACTCGTAGAATCGATCCGTCCCAAGAACTTCGGTATCATCGTTCGCACCGCGGCAGAAGGAAAAAAGGTAGCCGATCTGCATGAAGAACTAAAAGACCTGCTTGACAAGTGGAGCCAGATCCACAAACAACTCTATAAGAGACAACAACCCGCCAAGTTGCTGAGCGAACTCGATAAGACCAGTTCGATCCTCCGTGATATGCTCAATGATGACTTTACCAACATCATCGTCAACGACAAGGAAATCTATGACAATATCCAGGACTATCTCGAAAACATAGCCCCTGCCAAGAAGGAAATCACGTCCCTGTACAAAGGCAAGAAACCTGTCTTTGACGCATATGGTGTCAATCGCCAGATTAAATCTTCTTTTGGCAAAACAGCCACCCTGCCAAGCGGCGCCTATCTCGTCCTGGAGTCAACCGAGGCCATGCACGTCATTGATGTCAACTCCGGCCCTAAG
>DATHZY010000335.1:0-3225 GCA_035458325.1 Saprospiraceae bacterium
ACCGACACCTTCAGCCAGCTTCCCGCCGACGTATGTTCTTCAAAATAATCAATCGGATAATCGGAAGTACCCGCATTGGCCTCATCCAGCGATAAGAAAGAAACACTTGGATTTGCTACAAAACCAACACGGATATCACCACGCACATACCATATATTCGGGACGATATGGATACCGAGATCCAGACCGTATGACAGCACCGTTGACGTCATCTCCGAGATCCTGTCAATACTTTCATCTGTCTCATCGTCCTTGAGTATACTCGATGACTGATATACCGCCATGCCTACCCTGCCCTGCAGATATGGCTGCAACAACCAATTGATCTCCGGATAAAATCCGGCAGTCAATCCAAAATCGAGCCGTCGGGTATTTGCCTTTTCCTTGACAAAGGTGACACCATCTGGATCATACAACGTGTAGGTTAATTCATATTTGCTCAGGCCTGCCTCCGCAAAATATACCCCGGCCAGGAAAGGCTCATTGTATTGCAGGCGGTATTGAAACTCAAACCGATACCCCCAGTCATCCTCATCCAGGAATTGGTCAATCGGCTCGCGGGGAATCATATAATCCAGGTGAGTGCTGACCAACCAACGCGGTAATGCCTTGATGACATACTGCGCAGAAACAATCATCGGAAGGAATACCAGCATGCATGTCAAGCCTGTCTTGCTAAAATTCTTAAACATCCCGGTTCGCTTTCTGTGAAGAAATTCAATTCAATTGGGCAATACTTTTCTGCAGTTGTTCAATCTTTGATTCGCCATCCGCTTTCTTTTGCCTTTCCTTTTCTACTACATCCGGATGGGCATTGGCGACAAATTTTTCATTACTCAGTTTCTTATCCACACTTTGCACAAAGCCCTGGTAGTAAGCCAGCTCCTCATTCATCCGCTTCAGTTCAGCTTCCTTGTCAACTTCTATCGTGAGTGCTGCATGATACTGATATTTTCCGGCGAGGAAGGTTACACCGGTCCCTAAGCCTTCAGCGCACGTTGCGTTAGCGAGTTTGTGGAGGACTGCTTCAGCACCAGGTGTCCCCCACAGGGTGACCAATTCAGGTTCTGACGGAAACACGAGCACCATCGTTTCTTTTGGAGAAAGCTGATGCTGGTTACGTAACTCCAGGACCGCAGATTTCACCGTGAGAATGTGTTCAAATACTTCAAGCACTTTAGGATCCGCTTCACCCACGGTCGCTGAAATTAGCGACATCATGCAATCATCTCCTGCTGCCCGTGTTTTCAGCTGATGCCATATTTCTTCAGTAATGAATGGCATAAACGGATGCAATAATTTACATATCTCCTCAAATAACTCAAGGGTAGCATCATAACTCTGCTGATCGGATGCCTCTCCGTATGCTGGCTTGATGACTTCCAGGAAGACACTGCAAAAATCATCCCAGACGAAGGAATAAAGTGTCGTCACCCCTTCCGACAGGCGAAACTGCAGGTAATGTCTACGCAACTCCGTATCAACTTCGCTCAGCCTTGACTTCATCCAATGTATGGCCAGGGCCCTGCCCTCATCATGCGGCAAGGATGGATCGACCTGCCATGACTTGATCAGTCGTAACGCGTTCCAAACTTTATTACAGAAATTCCGCCCCAGCTCACATAGCTTTTCATCAAACAGGATATCACCACCTGCAGGGGCCGATGCCATGATACCGTAACGCACTCCATCCGCACCAAACTGATCGATGAGCGCTAATGCATCAGGACTGTTCCCTAGCTGCTTACTCATCTTGCGGCGCTGCTTATCACGCACCATACCGGTGAAATACACAGACTTAAATGGCTTCTGCCCTTGCCATTCGTATCCGGCCATGATCATTCTCGCAACCCAAAGGAAGATAATATCCCATCCGGTTACCAACACGCTCGTTGGATAGTAATAGTCAAGTTCTTTCTTATTCTTCCATCCATCAAACACACTGATCGGCCATAGCCATGATGAAAACCATGTGTCCAACACATCCTCATCTTGCCGTAGATCCGAAAGTTGAAGATCACTTCGGCCAGTAATTTTTCTAGCCTCGGCTAATGCATCTTCTGCAGTTGCTCCAACAAAAACCTGATTGTCATTAAGATTGCCTGCAGGCTCTGCAGCCAGGTACCAGGCCGGTATCTGATGGCCCCACCACAATTGACGGGATATGCACCAGTCACGGATATTCTCCACCCAATGCCGGTATGTATTCTTTAAGTTTTCAGGATAGAATTCAATTTCATTTTCCATCACGGCCCGCAGAGCAGGTTCAGCTATCGTCTTCATATCGACAAACCACTGAAGGGAAAGTCGTGGCTCAACCACTACCCTCGTCCGTTCAGATCTCCCGACATTATGGATCAACTCCTCTGTTGAAACTATATGGCCAGCTTCAGTCAGTGCTTCAAACATCGCTTTCCTGGCCACATCCCTGTCGAGGCCAACAAACATTTGTGCAGCCTCACTCATCGATCCATCTGCATTGAGCACATCGATTACTTCCAATTGATGTCGTAACCCGATTTCGTAATCATTGATATCATGGGCCGGCGTAACCTTCAGTGCTCCGGTACCAAATGCGATATCAACATAGGTGTCCGCAATGATCGGTATCTCACGGTTGATTAATGGAACTATAGCTTTTTTACCATGGAGGTGGGCATAACGTGGATCATCCGGATGAACAGCGATAGCCGTATCACCCAGTATGGTTTCCGGTCTTGTCGTCGCTATCGTAATCCATTCGTCATCGGTGCCGGCGATTTTATACCTGACTTTATAGAGCTGGGTCTTTTCCTCTTCATATAGGACTTCTTCATTGGACAGAACGGTCTGCGCCGATGGATCCCAGTTGACCATCCGCTTACCCCTGTACAATTTCCCTTTGCGATACAAATCCACGAATATCCCGATGACCGCTTCCGATCTGACCTCATCCATCGTAAAGGCAGTGCGTTCCCAGTCACAGGATGCACCAAGTTTCTTCAATTGATGCAGGATGATTCCTCCATACTTCTCAGTCCATTCCCACGCATGACTGAGGAATTCCTCCCTGGTGAGATCTGATTTCTTGATACCTTTTTCACGCAACATATTCACCACCTTCGCTTCCGTGGCGATGGAGGCATGGTCCGTTCCTGGCACCCAACAGGCATTCTTACCCTCCTGGCGGGCCCTACGGATCAGGGTATCCTGAATGGTATTGTTCAATATATGGCCCATATGCAA
>DATHZY010000336.1:0-3499 GCA_035458325.1 Saprospiraceae bacterium
GATATACCTCCCGGAAGATCATTAGGTCTACTTTTAATTCAGGCAATCCAAGTGTCTTTTCATTTCCCTTAACCAGCTGGAGCGTCCCTTTTGGATTTCCATCCTGGAACCGGGCAATCTTACCTTCCAGCAATTGCAGGAATTCCTGATCAATTTCAGTGAGTACCAGATTCAACGGCAAGCCGGATTCATGCAGGATAAATGAAATAACCCCGTTACCAGCACCAATATCTGCGATAACCATGTTTGCTTTCAACCCATAAAACGAAAATTCCTCCCAGATATCCCTGAGTGCACCAAGTTTATATGGGGGTTTGGGGTCAAGAATCTGATTTCCAACCAGGAATTGTAATTCATTGAGCGCAAAATAGTTTTCACCCAACCAATATTCATAGAGCCTCAAGGCCATACTGTCATTCTCGGCTAGTTTCTGGATAGCCCGAAAAGCAGAGCTTTTTGACCCTTCATGTTCCGCATGGAGAGTTGCCTGAAAGATGGCATCCCGAAGCGCAATATGGGCAGCAGGATTAGAAGATGTTTCAGCCAGGCCATCAGCCAACAGGGCAAAATCCGAAAGTGCACTTTCGATATCGTGGATAACATTCTGTCTATACCGTGCACACCCCTGAATAAATTGCTGTTGCGAAAGCGTGTCGCCAGACACAAAAGTATCTTGAGGAAAAGCAGGCACAGGAACCAAGAGTATCCTAAGAACAAGGATACTTTTTAAAATCAAACTGAACCTGAATGACAATAACATGGAAGCAAGCTACAACTCCTGCACCAGGAAAACGAATATCTACTTTAGTGCATCGGGAGCTAACCCGTATTATTTCCTTCCTCCAAAAATGAGATTAGCCAGCGCCAGGATCACGATGGCACCAACAGCACCTGTCAATATAGCCCCCAGGGTACCTCCGCCAAAACTGAAGTTGAGAAGTCCGAGCAACCAGGAGCCGACAAAGCTGCCAAGGATGCCAATGATAATGTTACCGATGAGCCCTAAGCCGCTTCCCCGGAAAATAACGCTTCCCAGCCAACCGGCTACGGCGCCGATAATAAGTGTTACGAGTATATCCATTTGATGTTCGGTTTAATTGTTTAAAAGTTAAAAAAGTAATCTACAACCAAATATTGACATAGTGAAAAAGTTAACTGCCTGTATCGCTTATTCAGTTATTTAAAAGCTTCATAACTATGGGTTATTACGTGGCTGATCTTCCGTCTTTCTGACCAACTCCATCCCAAGTCCTGATATACCAACCTGGATCATTGTGGCAGTCGAACCATTATAATCTGTTGGCGGCACTGCTCCTCTGATGCCTTCGAAAATAAAGCCATAAAGGTTGACAACAATCAATCCAGCCAGATAAAGAGACATGAGGATGACCACAGAAGTCAGTAAACTGAAGAGTAAACTGTTTCCGATTCTAAGCCATGGCACTTTTGATGCAGCAGCGGCTGTAATCATCCATGAAGCATTAAGGAAACCGGCTTGAGGATCTGCATTCCAATTGAACGAGGCCCTGGTGTAGAGATAGGCATAGGCAATAGCCAACAACAGTGTTTGTATTATTTCTGGAGTAGTGCCAAAAACAGGTGCGCTATACAGCATAGCCGGCACAAGGAAAAAAACTGCGGCCGTAATCAGGATATTCCAGAAAATGGCAGGCGATAGATTTGCTTTAGGAGAAGACATAGTTCAACAATTTATGTGGGTGCAAAAAAAATACGCTGAAACAGGCTATAAAATTTAAAGCTTCATTCCTTACCTGGCCTGATGGTGTCTCCTAGATGTGTTCCCAAATCTAATCAATCTCCGGATATTAATCCCACTCTCCGACAATAAATTTAGAATTAGAGATCCGCAGGATTTAAGTAATGGATATCGTGTCATCAGGCGTCCACAAAACCTTTCCCGCCAGTAAAGGATTAGGTCAAAAAGTCTTAATTTCAAGGTTCATGTGCAGACGCTTCAGTCTAATAATAAAGAGCGGAAACCTAACCAAATGAACTCAACTACAGGAACGAGGAAACTTGCCGCCGTCATGTTTGCGGATATTGAGGGCTATACAGCCTTGTTTCAACGCAATGAACCAGCTGCCATGAAGCAGGTAGGTGATCACCGCAAAGACCTGGAGGATGTTACCCATCAATACAACGGGCAGATTATCCAGTTTTACGGTGATGGTAGTGCCACTGTATTTGATAGTGTCCTTGATGCTATCTACTGTGCAATGGAACTACAGGAGCTATCTGCCATCGACCGGATACCTCTACGTATTGGAATCCATATGGGTGACCTATTATTTAAGGATAATGACATTTTCGGAGATGTCGTCAATGTTGCCTCCAGAATCCAGTCTTCAGGTATACCAGGATCGATCCTTATTTCCAAAAAGGTCGCAGACGAACTGGACAATCATCCGGATGTGCATATCAAGCGAATCGGATTGTACACCCTCAAGAATGTAAAAGAGAAGATAGAACTATTTGCTGTCAATGAACCAGGATTAACTGTCCCGCCAGAGATTCATGATCATCATCTCACTTTACCTAAAAAAACACCCTACCTGCTGATCATCTTTGGAATCCTTGCGACAACTGCCTATTTCTTCATCAAACAAAATGGTAAAAAGGATATTCCTTTTTCCGGGGACGGACCTGTTTTTATTGCCCCGCTAAAGGACCTTACAAACCAGCCCAGGTTCGCTACACTGGGTGAGGAAATATCCACCTCTATATCATATGCCCTGGGTAAAACAACTTCTCCGGATAATATCATCCGGTTTGAATCCGCCATGCTTTACTTCAAGGGCGACCTGAGCTCCATCACTGACGACCCAAAGCTGGCGGTCCGAATGGGAGCCAAAGTCGTTGTAGAAGGCATTTACGATCTTACAGGCATTCGGAAGGATTCACTATTGATTTCGGCACGGATAACGAATCCCCAGACAAAAACGGTAATCTATAATTTCCCAGATGTGAAGTGTTCAGCCGAAAATGAATCTGATTGCATCGCGCAGTTGAGAGGGTATATCCTTGGATACTGGAGCAGCAAAGACGCCCATGTCTTCAGCTTCACCAATGACAAGGCATGGAAGGCATATTACCGGGCTCGAAAAATCTGGGCAGACCCCGATCAGACAGAAGAAGCGAAAACATACCTGTTGCAGGCGATTGCCTTTGACACTACATTTCTGGATGCCTATTTCCTGTTACTCGACGAACAAAATAATGCCAACCAATACACCAACGAAGCGGATACTATCGAACTGATCAAGCAACGATTTACAGATCTGGATGGCCGCCAGGAAAACTATCTCCGTTATTACGAAGAAGATCTCAAAGGCAGGAATAGTGAAGCTTTTAAATATTTTATAAAGGAATACACCCTGGACCCAAAAGATCTCTTTATCAATACCACTGGAATGGTACTTGCTGTAGAATACCTCAACGATCCGGTCACCGCCTTAAAATTCTATAGTGAGATTGGTGC
>DATHZY010000337.1:0-2200 GCA_035458325.1 Saprospiraceae bacterium
GGGAATCTTTCTGCTCTTGCTTTCCTCCGTAATACACGTTCGCTTTTAGAGGAGGTTTTTAAAATGATAGTTCCGCTCGGATATAGTGTGATGCCGGGGTATTCAACATTGGTGACCATAGGTGGATTACTCAGCATAGGAGTGCTTTCTTATTTGAGTTGGAAATATAAGCCTGATCCAAAGGTTGCATTAACAGGTGCTTTCATTTGGCTTGCACCCTTACTCCCTTCCCTGGCGTATGAGCCTTCTTTTGCTGGTGTGGCCTATGATTATCTCGATCACCGTTCCTGGTTTCCCTTTATCGGACTATGGTTGATCATCCTGGCGGTCATTGACACATCAAAACTAAGCTCGCGGAAAATAGCTCCTATTGTATTTGCCGGCATCCTGGTTTTTTGGTCCGGAATCAATATCTGGAGGATAGGCACATACGATGGATGGGAGCCTTACTACACCAATGCGATCACTACCAATCCCGGATCCGGATTGGCTAATCTTAACTATGGGTCGATGTTGAGAGATGAAGGAAATTGGGAAGCGGCTTTGCCTTTTATTCAGAAGGGAGTTGAGCTAAGTCCCGATTATACGGATGCCAAGATCCGCCTCGCTGAAGCTTATTTTAAACTGGCTAAGTATCCTGAAGCTGTTGAAGTGGCAAGCCAGGCATTGGCAAAGGAACCTGGTAATATCTCGGCCCTTCAGTTCAGGGGCAGTGCACTTGGGGCCAGCGGTCATACCAAGGAAGCAGCCGAAGATTTTAAAGCCATCCTCAACGCGGATCCGGATAATCAGCATGGGATCTTTAATCTTGGTGTAGCCTATAAGGAAGCCAATATGCTCAACGACGCCATTGAGACATTTTCAAGATTGATTGTTATTAACCCCGCCTTCCCCAACGCTTATTATGAACGCGGTTTCTGCTATGGAAAGATGGGTATGTTTCCGCAGGCAAAGGCAGACATGGAGGAATCGATAGCCAAACAGCCACAGCATGGAGCATCTTACTTTTTCCGGGGAAGAACCTTTGAGGCTCTGGGTGATCTCCCGGCAGCCTGTGCGGATTGGAAGAAGGCTGTCGAGCTGGGTACACCGGATGCGGAGCCTTTCCTAGCAAGATGCCAGGGGAATTAAGACTAAGGAACTTATCTTTGACCTCCTTATGTCGCATAAACCTATATGAAACAATCTATTAAAGAAATTCTCAAGAGTAAGCCCATCGGCACCGAAGTAACCGTTTGCGGATGGGTCAGAACCTTCAGGAGTAATCAATTTGCTGCTGTCAGCGACGGGTCCTGCATACAGACTATCCAGGTGGTAGTCGATCACGAGGCCACCGATCCGGGTTTGCTCAAGCGTATTACAACCGGTTCAGCGATCATCGCCACGGGTATGTTGCTCGAATCCCAGGGCAAGGGGCAGGAGGTTGAATTGAAGGCCACGCAGATTGAAGTGGTCGGTGATGCTGATCCGGAGAAGTATCCATTACAGCCAAAAAGGCATAGCATGGAGTTCCTGCGCGAGATCGCACATCTCCGCATACGGACCAATACATTTGGCGCAGTGATGCGTATACGCCATTCACTGGCCTATGCGATTCACCACTTCTTCCATGAGCGCGGTTTCTTTTATTTCCATAGCCCGGTGATTACAGGTTCGGATGCAGAAGGTGCGGGTGAGATGTTCAGGGTGACAACACTGCCTTTAAACAAGATTCCTTTTACACCGGAGGGAACAGTGGATGTCAAGAAGGATTTTTTCCAAAAGGAAACCAACCTGACGGTGTCGGGTCAACTTGAAGCAGAACTTGCCGCACTGGCGTTGAGTAGAGTTTACACCTTCGGTCCAACTTTCCGGGCAGAAAACAGTAATACCACAAGGCACCTTGCTGAATTCTGGATGATTGTGCCAGAGGTTGCTTTCTTTGATTTACAGGACGACATGGACCTGGCAGAGAGTATGCTGCAGTATGTGATCTCATTCGCACTGGAACATTGTGCAGATGATATCCAGTTCTTGAAAGAGCGTCAGGAGCAAGAAGAAGCATCAAAGCCACAAGCTGAGCGCAGTCCGATGGATCTGGTCTCCAAGTTGAAATTTGTGGTGGACAATAAATTTGAACGACTGACCTACGGCGAGGCTATTGAAATATTAAAAAATTCAACTCCGAATAAGAAGGGCAAATTCCAATATCCGATCGAAG
>DATHZY010000338.1:0-2927 GCA_035458325.1 Saprospiraceae bacterium
GAACTTGATAAGGATTTTGAACTTGACGATTATCGGTTTGTCATCGAAAAAGTCACCAACAAGAAGATCGAGGAAGTCAGGGTCTTCCTGATTAATACTCAGGACTAAGCGCCATTTGCAACGGCAGGCAGATGAATGACCTATTTACTCTACTTTTGATAGATGCAGTTTAAGCGACTTCTGTCCATACGCATAGGTAAATGCCTGGTGGCCATGGGAATGGTGCTTGGATCGTTTGGATTGTCAGGACAGCAAGACTCTATCCTGGTACTGGAAGAAATCGAGGTCACTGCCCAGCGAATTAACCTGACAGAAATAGGCAAGCATACAGATGATCTTGATAGCCAGGCGCTGGCGATGAGGCAATATAACAACCTCGCCGCAGTCTTAGCTATCCAAACTCCTTTGTATGTCCGCAGTTATGGAAGTGGTACACTGGCTACCTTAGGGATCAGAGGTGGAAGCGCATCCCATACCCAGCTACTCTGGAATGGTATTCCCCTACGTAACCCAATGCTGGGAATGGTGGATCTTGCCCTGGTACCATCCTTTTTTACGGATGAAGTGGCCATTCACTATGGCGGGCATGGTGCAGCATTTGGATCAGGAGCCGTTGGAGGTCTTATCGCACTTTCAAATGAATCCCTGAGTGATGAAAATAACCTGAGTCTGCATCTGGCTGCAGGTAGTTGGAAGACATTGCTGGGCGAACTAAAGGCAAATTACGGTTGGAAGAAATTCAGGTTTTCTACTAGAGTTTTTTCACAAAGCGCAGAGAATAATTATCGCTATCGGATTGCTGATGGATTTCCTGAAAAAAACCAGGTCCATAATGAACTCAGCAATATGGGCCTCATGCAGGAATTCCTGTGGTCAATGAATGAGCGTGAACATCTCACCGCCAGACTATGGTATCAGGAAACGGACAGGCAAATACCTCCCACTTCTACACAGACAACCAGTAAATCTGCACAGCAAGATCAGAGTCTGCGTATGTCCCTTCAATGGTCGAGACGTGGTGATAAATTTAACTGGCAGGTGAAGACTGCCTGGCTGGATGAGACAATCGATTATCAGGATTCACTTATTCTGCTTTTCACTCACAATCAATTCCAAACATGGCTGGCTGAAGCTGAAACGTCTGTTCGCCTGGCGCCTGGTCTAAACTTAGCAGGTGGTGTTTATACCGAAATTGTAGAGGCACAATCTGCCAATTATGAAGAAGGTACCACCAGACATCAACATGCAGCCTTTGCTTCTCTCGGCTACCTTCTTGGGGATTGGGTTTGGAGATTCCAGATGCGTGAAGAATTGACGGATGGAAGCTGGTCACCACTGCTGGTCGATCTTTCTGCCGAATGGTCAGGTCTGCGGCATTTTACATTCAAGACAAGCATATCCCGGAATTATAGAATACCCACGCTCAACGATCTCTATTGGAGACCAGGAGGAAATCCTGACCTCCAGCCTGAAGAAGGTTGGACGCTTGAAGCAGGGATTCACTATGCAGCAACTGGGCAGAAGGCAATATTGACCTCATCCCTTACGGCATTTACAAGGAACATTGATCAATGGATCATGTGGATGCCTCCCATCAAGGATATACGCAATTATTGGTCACCCATCAATATTTCGGAAGTGTTTAGCCATGGACTGGAGGCCCGTGGCAATGTGGAAATAACCGCCGTGGACAACTTACGTTTTAATCTTAATGCGGGACTTGATCTGACCTGGTCTGAATTTGGAGCCCCACTCCCGGAGTTTATGATCGAAGAAGGGGACCAACTCTTCTATGTGCCTGTGGAAAACTTCCTGGCAGGTATCCGCATTGACTATGCCCAGTGGTCGGGTTATTACTATCACCATTGGTATGGCGCCTCTCCCGGTATCAATGAAGACGTCCGGGCAGGCAATGTAGGTTCGGCAGGCCTTAATTTTAACTTTTTACAACATAAACTCAAATGGTCGTTGTATCTTCAAGCCGACAATGTATGGAATGTGCCCTACAGGATTATTGAACGAAGGCCGATGCCCGGAAGAAGTTTTATGGGAGGGGTAAGGTTTTCGTTTTCATGACGATTGAATGACCATCAAGTTTTAACCCGGAATATCTCCTTGGCCGGGAGAAGTTTTTTTATCACGAGGCTTAGCATTACGATCATGTTCAAGACTTTCATCCATGCTTTTTTTACATTGCTCTTAGTGGGGATTTGCCTCCCATCAGGCTATGCGCAGACCATGGCAGGTTTTGAAAACTTCGGGCTCAAGCCAGGAGAATATTTAAACAACGCTTCCCCTGAAAAGGGTTTTCAGAGCGGCTCCATCGAATTGCCAAATTTTTATGACGCAGAGTTTGATTACTGGTCGGGATGGGCGATTTCCGCCGGCACCAATACCACGACTCCGGGTTTTCTCAATCAATACAGTTCAATTGCCGGTGAAGGTGCACTCGGTACTTCCACCTATTGTGTAGGCTATATCTATGATCCGATCATCGTGCGGTTGCAGCCCAATGCCATCGGCAAACCTATGATCGGGATGTATGTCAACAATACCACCTATACCTATCTCAGCGTCAGGGACGGTGATTCCTTTGCTAAGAAGTTCGGTGGTGAAACCGGTCTTGATCCTGATTTCTTATTGCTGACCATCAAGAAATATTCAGGTGGTGCGATGGATGATGACAGTATCAATATCTATCTCGCCGATTATCGCTTTCCACAATCCAGCAGGGATTACATCCTTTCAGATTGGACCTATGTTGACCTCTCTAAGCTAGGTGGAGTGGATTCACTTGAACTAAGGATGACCTCCAGTGATGTGGGTATTTTTGGCATGAATACACCAGCCTATGTCTGTATCGATCAGGTTAGTACCGACAATTTGCTTTCAGCTTCTTCCCTGGACCGCAGGGGAAAGGAACTGGT
>DATHZY010000339.1:0-4557 GCA_035458325.1 Saprospiraceae bacterium
ATCTATCGCTATGAGCTCGGAGGATATGGCTTTCACTCAGGCGTGTCGATGCATGTGACGAGAGGTAATCGTGGAATTATCTCTCCGCAGATGGTGCAGGACGCTGTCAAACCCAAGGCAGACTGGAATCCCAATTCTCGTCTGCTCATTCTTGAAAATTCCATCAATATGGGTGGAGGGAATTACTACACAATGGAGGAAGTCACTGCACTCGTGGATATGGCGCGCAAGCATCATCTCAAAACTCATCTCGACGGTGCGCGATTGTTTAATGTGCTGGTGGAAACAGGAGATACAACACTCGCGTATGGAAAGTTATTTGACAGCATTTCCATATGTCTTTCCAAGGGACTCGGGGCACCGGTGGGATCCGTACTGATCAGTGATGCAGAGACCATCGCCTATGCGCGAAGGATCCGCAAAGTCATGGGCGGAGGGATGCGCCAAAGCGGATACCTGGCAGCCGCAGGGATCTATGCGCTTGATCACCATATCGATCGCCTCAGGGACGACCATGCGCGCGCCAGGGCTTGCGCACGCAAATTGGAAACAATGCCATGGGTCAGTGAAGTCTTCCCTGTAGCCACCAATATCGTGATCTTCAAGGTGGCAGATCACCTGACCGGACCACAAGTAGCGGCAGCCCTGACTGCCAGGAACATCAATAGCCTGGCCATCTCAGATAAATTGATCCGTTGGGTCTTCCACCTGGACATCAATGATGACATGATCCGACAAATCGAAGCTTTACCGGAGAATATCCTTTGAAAACCGGCCAGAAAACCTGATCTTTAGCTGATCAAGGGACAGATCTCTTTTTGGGCTTAAGTATCGTTTTATGAAATTTTTGTTTTTCCTGGCCTTAGCATTGCCTACCATGGCGCTTGCTCAGCCTTCTCTCAACATGACCCTCATCGGCACCTACGATGATCCTAATCTGCCGACAAGGAATACGATCGAATACAGCGACTGCTGGGGCTTCACGCATGCCAATGGCACTGAAATAGCCATCATCGGAGGTATTGAAGACATCCTGTTTATTGATATCACCGTACCTGCCAATCCGGTCCTCCTCTATAGTCATCATGTACTAAATCTTCCTACAGGCACTGTCAATAAATCCGCCTGGAGAGACTTTATGACGTTCGGGAATTATGTCTATGCCGCCGCTGATGAAGGCACATCGGGGTTGTTGATTTTTGATATGAGCCAGGTGCCCAATAGTATCACCATGGTCACCCAAACGACTTCATACTTTACAAAGACACATACGATCTTCATTGATGAACTCAACGCCAGGCTATACGCCGGTGGCTCCAATACCGTCAATAACGGTCTCGTCATCCTTGATCTGTTGCCTGACCCTACCGCACCTACCCTGGAAGCAAATGTACCGCTTAACGCAGTTGGCGGTGGCTATGTACATGACATGTATGTCAGGGACAATATCGCTTACTGCAGTCATGGTTCATTATCGAAAATCCAGATGTATGACTTCAGTTTGCTGCCAAGTTTTACAGTCATCGGCGCTATTGAAAATTATCCGGAAACAGGTTATAACCACAGTAGTTGGATCAATGATGCCGGTACCATGCTGGTCATGTGTGATGAGACCCATGGCAGTGATGTCAAGCTCGTCGACATCACAGATCCTCAGGACATTTCGTCAGATGATTTCTTTACGTTCTATTCCGAATTGCTGGGTCCAAGTGCTCCGGGCTCAAGTATAGCGCACAATCCTTTCATCATGGGCGATCTGGCTTATATCGCCTATTACCATGATGGCGTGCAGGTGTATGATATCAGTAATCCAAACGACATCGAAATCGTTGCCTATTACGATACCTATCCCCAGAATACCGGATACGTAGGATATGAAGGATGCTGGGGGGTTTATCCGTTTTTTCCTTCAGGGATGATCATAGCTTCCGATATGAATAATGGATTGTTTGTCCTTGAAATCGGAAACCCACCATTGGATATTGACTTCGTTTCTTTCGAGGCATTCAGGCAGAAAGCGGGTGTTCTATTGGAATGGAGCATCGCGGATGCATCGTTTGGAAATCAATTTGATGTCAAGAGGTCTACAGATGGCGGTGTGACTTTTGAATCCATTGGATCTGTCAACCTGGAAGAAGGGCAATCCAGTTATACATTCACGGATACACGGGTAGCGGAAGGGACAAAATATTTTTACAGGATAGACTTTATGCAGGAAGATGGCAGCCACATTTCATCTCCGTTGAGAGTTGTACGTACAGTGTCTGTAAACCGTGCATTCAGGGTGACCAATCCAATCACATCGACACTGAATATAGATTTGCTTCAGCCCGCTGATGTACTCAGTCTCTCCTTGTTTAATCTCGAAGGGAAGTTAGTTTGGTCTCAAGAGGTTTTAGCGCCGGATGCAAGACTGGAATATGCCCTGGAAGAAATGCCTGCAGGACATTATGTACTCAAGTTAAATTCAAATGGCATCACTGAAAACCTGATCATTCAGAAAATCAGGTAATCCCTACTTTGCAATTGAACGCCTGTACCTACCAGGCGATATCATCGTGATCACCACTGCTTTCGCGTCCTTCACTTCCTTCCGGATGGTTCTGGTTGTTGGCCTCCCATTCTGCCTGCTTACGATCAAACTCTTCGTAATCGTAATTGGGCATCAGGTCAACTTTAACATAGTCGACCACTTCCTGGAGAGAGGTTAAGAAGCGGTTGAAGTCTTCCTTGTAGAGGAAAATCTTGTGGCGCTCATAATTGTCGGAGTTGTGCTTTTTGGTGCTCTCTGTCAACGTAATGTAATAATCCTCACCACGTGTCTTCCGAACGTCAAAAAAATAGGTCCGCCTGCTGCCTGCCTTCACCTTCTTGGAGTAGACATTTTCAAATCTGGAATCGTTACTGTTCGACATGCCTCACATTTTTGTTTAGCAAATCTAAGTTTATAATTGGAATATCCTAGTAGTCAGGCAAACGGCGGATCAGGGCACCAAATCCTCTTCTTCCAGGACGCCGGAGAGCTGCTGTTGCTGCCAGAGCTCGTAATAGTAGCCATGCAGGGAGATCAACTGGTCATGGGTACCTTGTTCGACCAGCTTCCCGTTGTCGATGACCAGGATTTTGTCATAGTCGAGCATACCCAGGATCCGGTGGGTGATGATGATGGCCGTCTTGTTGGACAGTTCCTTGTTGAGGAAATCGATGATGGTATGTTCGGTATGGGTATCAACGGCAGAGAGGCAGTCATCAAGGATCACAAATTCAGGATGCTTGATCAAGGCCCGTGCGATGGAGATCCGCTGTTTCTGGCCTCCGGACAGGGTGATGCCCCGCTCGCCGATGCGGGTATCAAAGCCCTCAGGCAAGCCCATGATGTCGTCATACACGGCGGCATGACGCGCGTATTGCTCCACCACTTCGCGGGATGACGCCTGGCTGCCAAACCTGATATTGGCTTCAATCGTATCTGAAAAGAGGAATACGTCCTGCGGCACATACGCGATGTTTTCCCGCAGTGAAGTCAATTCATATTCCTGTAAGGGAATACCATCCACCATGATCTTGCCCCTGGTCGGGTCATACATCCGCAGGATGAGATCGGCTATGGTTGACTTACCGGCAGCCGTCCTTCCGATGATGGCCACCTTCTGTCCTTCCTCAACCGTAAAGGAGAGATCATCGATCGCCGTGATTCCTGAATCAGGGTAGGTGAACGTGACATGATCAAAGGCGAGCTGGCCTTTGATCTTTCCTTTCCGGGTCCCTGTATTCTGGATGGCGGACTTTGTATTGAGAAACTCATTGATCCTGCCCTGGGAAACATTGGCCTGCTGCACGATTGATGCGATCCAACCGATGGAGGTCACCGGCCATGTCAACATGTTGATATAGATTACAAACTCCGCGATGTTACCTGTGGTGATGGTGCCTTCAAAAACCTGCAATCCGCCGACGAAGATGACGAGGATAGTACTCAGTCCAATGAGGACCATCATGAGCGGAATAAACATAGCTTCCACCAGCGCCAGGGACATGTTCTTGAGTTTATACTCTTCACTCTCTTTCGCAAAATGGGCACCAAACGCCTTTTCCTGCGTATAGGACTTGACCACGCGTATACCAGAGAATACTTCCTGCACGATGCCGGTGAGTTGACTGAGCTTGGCCTGGATAGATTGGCTGCGTCGCTCTATCATACGGCTCACGTAATAGATAGAGAGTGACAACAGTGGCAGTGGAAGTAACGAATATAGCGTCAGCCTGACATCCACCTTGAGCATCGCGTAGATGACCATCACAAAGAGTGTAACGAGGTTGATGCCATACAACAATGCAGGCCCAAGGTACATCCGGACTTTATTGACATCTTCTGTGATCCGCGCCATCAGATCGCCTGTACTGTTGCGACGATAGAATCCCTTATCGAGGTCCTGGTAGTGATCATAGATTTCTTTGCGCTGATCATATTCGATGAGGCGTGACATCACGATGATCGTTTGCCGCATGAAATACATAAAAATGCCCATCACCAGGGCAAGGATGACCACCAATCCA
>DATHZY010000340.1:0-4721 GCA_035458325.1 Saprospiraceae bacterium
ACTTTACCTGGCCGGGTGGATCAGATTTCCACACGATTATGCGGGCCAGAAGATCAGCCGATTGAGAAAAATTTTCGCGCTGGCCGTTTTCCTGTTCACGTTGTCTCTGGTTCCCGGCATAACAAATTCAAAACGAGCGAACCTGTCCATGGTGAGTGGTTTTCCACCTCCCCATTGCTATAGTATTTATGAGAATCCTGTCAATTGCGAAGAGCCACTGACGGATTATGATGAAGCACTTAAACTGGCAAAGCAAACCAATAAACCGATCCTGATTGATTTTACCGGTTGGGCTTGTGTGAACTGCCGTAAAATGGAAGAGAATGTATGGCCCGACCCGAAAGTAAAAGAGCTGATGGAGCAATATGTTCTGGTGTCTTTATATGTGGACGACAAACAAAAACTTCCAATCTCCAGGCAGTTTGTTTATAAAGGTAAAGACAGTGCGGAAAGAAGGATCACTACGGTAGGAGAGAAATGGTCTGCCTTTCAGTCTGAAAATTTTGCAGCTTCATCGCAACCCTGGTATGTGCTGGTATCGCCAGAGGAAAAACTGCTTACCCCGCCAGTGGGTTATACGCCGGATAAAGAAGCATATGCAGCCTGGTTAGAATGCGGTCTAAATGCTTTTCGATCTGGTAAACCCTAGGTTCAAATTGATCTTTTCAATGACTTTTTTGGGCATGAATTTCAGGATATACCAGTGTAAGACCAGTGCTAGTTTTCTAAGGGAAGTCTGACCGGCTATTTGCGGCGTTTGCAGCCAATTTTCATACAAATATTGATGGGAGTAAGGGGATTCAAAATCTGAAAACCGATCTGCTAGCAGAAGCATTTCAAAATTCCATCTGTCGTAAGGGAAACGGTAATCCTTGGTATCCCGGAACAATTGTTCTAACAGGTCAACCGCGGCAATAAGATTTAAGGCTTGATTTTTCAAAACTTTGCCCTGAAGCCGATATCCACTGAAATTATTCGATCCGTGGATGCGATAATAACCCACTGGCTTTTTTACTGCCACGATATCTCCTTTCATAGCAGCGTTGTTGCACAAGTACAGATCCACACATAAGCGGAACTTATCTTCCGGCACCGGCATACAAGCTTCCAGGATATGTCTCGGAAACACATTTCCACTGGTGGGTGGCCAGCTGTAAAAGCCATTCTGCTCTAATTCCCGGATCACATTTCCTTCGGATAAAGGCGTGATGGGGGCCATTTTTCCAAGGGGTTGACCGTCAATATCGGTCATGATCAGCTTACCATGGATCTTTGACACTCCATTTCCGGTCTTCTTCGACACTTCCTCCAAAGCATCATATGCTAACATGTCGTCCGAATCAAGGAACCAGATCCAATCACCTGTTGCGGCATAGTAGCCGGTGTTGAAGGTGCTGGCCTGACCGCTATTTTTTTGGGGGATGAATTTGATCCTGTCACCGAAACTCAGGGCCACCTCAGCTGATTCATCTGTTGATCCGTCGTCAACCAGTATCACTTCGTGTGCAGGGTAAGATTGATGCAGCACACTTTCTATGGACTGTTTCAGAAAACGGCCATAGTTGTAGTTGTTGATGATAACAGTGATCCTTGGCATCATGGGGAAATAAAAAAGTCGCTATGAAGCGACTTTTTCAAAGTTAAAACATTGTATTATAATGCGATTTGCTTTTCTAGCATCATTTTTCTCAGGTTGATCAAACCATAACGCATACGGCCAAGGGCGGTATTAATGCTGCAGTTTGTCATAGCTGCTATCTCCTTGAAACTCAGCTCCGCATAATGCCTTAGAATGATAACCTCACGCTGATCAGCAGGTAAAAGGTCGAGCATCTGGCGAACACGGTCGTGGCTCTGGCGCTGCATCATTTTGCGGTCTGCGCCATCTTCTGTGAAGTTCAGCACTTCGAAAATGTCGTGATCCTCGCTGTTCCTGATGGTTGGAGTTCTTTTAACCTTGCGGAAATGGTCTACGCAAAGATTGTGTGCAATGCGCATAGCCCAGGGTAAAAACTTGCCTTCCTCGGTGTATCGGCCACCGCGAACGGTGTCAATAACACGGATAAATACATCCTGAAAGATGTCTTCAGCCAGGTATTTGTCTTTAACGAGAAGGAAAATGGACGTGTAGATCTTGTCTTTGTGACGGATAATCAGGGTTTCCAGGGCATGTGAATCACCATCTTGAAACAGGTGAATTAACTGTTGGTCAGTGTAATTGGTTAGGGACTTCATGGCTTCTTGGTTTTGATTGGTTTGGATTTGGGACACCAATAAACCAGTAGGGGAAGAGAAGCCTATTCAGGTTGGAGGAATAGATTTTTCTGTCTTTCCTGGGATATTGGGACAACTAAATTAGGGTATTTTGTTAATTAACCAAATTTTTTAAAATTTTTTTTTGGTGCCCGCCTGTGTCAAATTCTAAGCAGACAGCAAGGGTAAGTATTTGCTAAACAATATTCTGGGTTACATTTGTTGTCCTTACATGAAAACAAAAAAGCAGGTTAAGAAGGAGAAAGTTCGGCAGGAAGACGGGTTGTCACACAATATTTTCATACACGGTGCAAGGGTTCATAATCTGAAAAATGTAAGTGTTGAGATTCCACGCAATAAATTAATTGTGGTCACGGGTGTATCAGGTTCGGGCAAATCTTCGTTGACCATTGATACCCTGTATGCCGAAGGACAAAGGAGATATGCAGAATCTTTAAGTGCATATGCCAGGCAGTTTCTGAACAGGATGAATAAGCCGGAAGTTGATTACATCAAAGGGCTTTGTCCGGCAATCGCCATTGAACAAAAAGTCATAACAAGAACACCGAGGTCCACTGTAGGAAGCATGACGGAGATCTATGAATACCTGCGGTTATTGTTTGCCAGGATCGGGCATACCATTTCACCAATATCAGGAAGGGAAGTGAAGAAAGATGATGTGGAAGATATCGTACGTGTGATCAACGAGCAGCAGGACGGAGACAAGATCTACATACTTACCAAGTTCCATTACCACGGTAAACGTGATCCACAGGAGGAACTAAACATCCTGATGCAAAAAGGCTTTTCAAGGATCTATGACGCGCATGCGAAAGGGTTGTCGCGTTTAGAAGAGATGATGGAGTGGAAAAACTGGAAACCATCTTCTGATACATATGTACTGATTGACAGGCTGGTCAAGAAAGAATTTGACGAGGATGATCTTCACAGGATCGCTGACTCGGCCGGAACAGCATTTTATGAAGGCGAGGGGGAAGTGCATCTCCTGGTGAACGAAGACCGTATGTTGCAGTTCTCCAATCGATTTGAACTCGACGGCATTAAATTCGAAGAACCCGTTCCCAATCTTTTTTCTTTCAATAATCCCTTTGGAGCCTGTCCGGTTTGCGAAGGTTTTTCACAAATACTGGGTATTGACGAAGACCTGGTGATCCCTGATAAGAGATTGAGTGTATATGAAGGAGCAGTAGCGCCCTGGAAAGGTGAGAAGCTTGGTAAGTGGAGAGACCAGTTTGTAAAAGGCGCGTCAAAAACCGGTTTCCCGGTTCATCGGCCCATTGCAGATCTGTCTGAAGAACATTATAAAGAATTATGGGAAGGCAGCCGGGATGCCTATGGCATCAATGAGTTTTTTAAAGAGGTAGAACAGAATCTTTATAAAGTACAATACAGGGTGTTGTTATCGCGGTACAGGGGTAGAACTACATGTACTTCCTGCAAAGGATACAGGTTGCGAAATGAAGCCCTGTATGTAAAAGTAGGTGGCAGGCATATAGGTGAGTTATCGGAAATGCAGGTAAGGGACCTTGACCGTTGGTTCAACGAACTGGCCATCAGTGAATTTGAACAACAGGTGGCCAAGAGGATCCTGATCGAGATCAGACAGAGATTAAAAACTTTAATAGATGTGGGATTGGGCTACCTGAGCCTGAGCAGGCTGGCAAACAGTTTAAGCGGAGGCGAAAGCCAACGCATTCAATTGACCCGGAGCCTCGGTTCTAACCTAACCAATTCTTTATACATACTTGACGAGCCCAGTATAGGACTGCATTCCCGGGACACGGAGAAACTGATTGGCGTGTTGAAGAACCTGAGGGATCTGGACAACACTGTTGTGGTAGTTGAACACGATGAACTGATGATGAGGGAAGCTGACCATATCATTGACATGGGGCCATTGGCAAGTCATCTTGGAGGAGAGGTAATAGCAGAAGGTGATTATGATGAGATCATCGGCAATGAGAAAAGTTTGACGGGAAAATATCTAAAAGGTGAGTTGAAGATTGATCCTCCGGCTAAGCCCCGTAAATGGAATCGTTCTATTGTGGTGGAAGGTGCCCGGCAAAATAACCTGAAGAACATTGATGTGAGATTTCCACTTAATGTTCTTTGTGTGGTGAGTGGTGTGAGTGGCAGTGGTAAAACCACATTGGTCAAACAGATACTGTTTCCGGCGATCAGTAAGATGAAGGGAGAATTTGGAGAAAAAGTTGGCGCCCATAAGGCCATTTCCGGAGATATGGAAGAGATCTCCCAAATAGAAATGGTTGATCAGAATCCGATCGGTAAGTCATCCAGGAGTAATCCCATCACCTATATAAAAGCCTACGATGAGATCCGGGACCTGTATGCATCCCAACCGCTCAGTAAAATGAGGGGATTTCAACCCAAGCATTTTTCCTTTAATGTGGATGGCGGCCGATGTGATACCTGTAAAGGTGAGGGAG